>JBDRDG010000246.1:0-3379 GCA_043821045.1 Candidatus Omnitrophota bacterium
CTATATTAGAATTAAACAATACAGTTCGCCGTCTCCTCAAGGCGGAATTCCCTCAGTACATCTGGGTTTGTGGCGAGACGCAAGATTTAAGAGCGAGTAAAGATAAAAGACATATTTATTTTGACCTTGTACAAAAACATCCCCATGCGGATGAAATTGTCGCTAAGGTAAGCGCGGCTATTTTTGACGGCAGAAAGTCTTTAATCTTTAAACGGATTGACGAAAGCGAGGGTATGTTTCAGTTAAAAAATGACATTGAAGTTAAGTTTCTTTGTGAGGTTAGTTTATATCCCAAATCAGGCCAGTACAATTTAATTATCGTTGATATCGATCCGGTTTATACCCTGGGTAAATTCGCTCAGACGCGCCAGAAAATAATTGAAGAACTGGAGAGAAAAGGTGTTTTTGATCAGAATAAATCAACATATTTACCCGCCTTGCCGTTATCTATCGGTTTGATAACAGCCTATGATTCGGCTGCCTATCACGATTTTATCAACGAATTAAAACTTAGCGGGTACAGTTTTAAAATATTAAGTTACGATTGTTACATGCAGGGTAAGAATACTTCCGAAGACGTGGTGAAAGCCTTAAGTTTTTTTAACAGTTTACCTAACAGCCAGTTAGATGCCGTCGTAATAACCCGTGGCGGTGGGGCTACGGCAGATTTAAGCTGGTTTGATAACAGGGCAATCGCTCTGGCAATAGCCGTTTCTAGCTGCCCTGTGATTACGGCTTTAGGCCATCAGATAAATACTACAATAACAGATTTAGTTTCGTATATTTCTTTAAAGACCCCCACAAAAGCGGCGCAATATTTTGTTGAACGCGTAAGGGCCGAATGGGATAGTTTAGATAGTATAAGTAAAGAAATTATCCGGCAGGTATCTGTCATACGCCAGACATTATCTAATGATCTCGAGCGGAGAAGTTTGAGAGTGGGTTCAGTGATTAACAAATTTCTTGGCGGTCATAAGGAAGATCTGGCGAGAAAGAAATCCTTAATTTTAGAGAATGCCAAGCATTTAGTAACCAGGGAGAGCAAGGTTAATTTCGATAAGATAGGTATGATTAAGGCTTGTTTGAAAAGAGCCTTGCAGATTTCCGCCGATAATGTAAAATATAATATGGATAAGATAAAGCTACTTGATCCGCGCACTATCCTGAAGCGGGGATATACAATCACTCTGAAAGGCGAGAAAATGATAAAAACTTTTCGTCAGTTAAAAAAAGGCGACGCAATAAAAACAATATTTTTTAAAGGCGAAGTAGAATCGTCAGTCAATAAAGTTTATGAGGATAACGATGGGTAAGAAAACATTAAAATACAGCGAAGCGATGGATGAGCTTAATCAAATTCTCGAAGACCTTCAGTCGGAACGGATCGATCTTGATGATCTGTCGGCTAAAGTAAAAAGAGCTACGGAGCTTATCCGTTTATGTAAGGATAAGATTAAGAATACAGAGATGGAAGTTACAAAGATTGTTAAGGAATTTGAACAGGAGCTGGATAGAAAGTAATTAATAAAATTATGTTTTCTCTTTACACAGGATTTACATTAATTTTGTTTGTTCTCTTCGGGGTTATTCATGTTATTATATCGACTTTTATGGTTTTTTAGAGTTGCCAGTTTTAGTTTCTATGTGTTATCGGTTTTTGGCGTCATGCTGATTCAATATTTAGCCGGTCCTAAAATAGTAGAGTGGACTATGCGGGTTAAATACGTCGAACGTCGTGAATATCCCCTGGTTGTTTGATATGGCAGAGGAATTAGAGAAAAAAGCCGCTATCTTCGCACCGCGGGTAGGGATATCTTTAATAAATATATCTACAATGCCTTTGCTTTCGGCCGCACAGTCAGCGACGGGAGAGTCTGTTTTACGCAGGCGATTTTAAACCTCCTTAAGTTAGTTTGTGGCGTTTTACGGACGCCCAAAGATGCTATACGTGAGATAGAAGGTGTTAAAGCATTCTTTTTGAACGATATCTCTAATTACCGCAAAGAGATACGAGAATTAGCTGATTTGGATTTAGCCCACAGAGCGGTACGATTGACCCTTATGAATTAAAGGCTTTTAAGGAGAAGAATATTCACCTTTCTTTCAGCGATAAGGCATAAGGCAATGGAGTTGTTAAGCGCGCATCCTAATGTGCTTAAGAGAATAAAGGGGTTTTCAGAGAGCCAAAGATATTAATAAATATGAGTTGACAAGACGGAGCAGCTTAAGTATACTATCTAACTTATGGTAGAGAAGCGGAAAAAACACAATATTATCGATAAATTTAAAGAACATTCTAATGATACCGGGTCGGTTTCTGTCCAGATTGCGCTTTTGACGGAAAGAATCAACTATTTAACCGAACATCTAAAAGAACATAAAAAAGACTTTCATTCCCGTCGCGGTCTGCTCATGTTAGTCGGTAGGCGCAGGCATTTCATCAATTACCTTAAGAAAGAAGATCCCAATAAGTATAATGATATCTTAAAAGATCTTAAACTTCACAAATAACCCGTATGTTATCTTTTCCTGTAAATACAGCAAAATATTTTAAAGAGCCTTTTTCCTTTTCTACAGGAATGTTCGCCAAACAGTCTCACGGCAGCGTTGTAGTTTCTTTAGGGGATACAATGGTTTTAGTGACTGTTTGCATGTCAGCGAAAGCGAGAGAAGGAATTGATTTTTTGCCTTTGACCGTTGAGTATAAAGAAAAGACATACGCAATGGGGAAGATTCCCGGCGGTTTCATTAAGCGCGAAGGAAGGCCGAAAGATGCCGAAATCCTTTCTGCGCGTATAATTGATAGATCTTTGCGGCCGTTATTCCCTAAGGGGATGACGAATGAAATCCAGATTATAGCGACGGTTCTTTCCAGTGATCGGCAGAATGAAGCCGATACTTTGACCATAAGCGGCGCCAGCTGCGCGCTTCTTGTTTCTGACATTCCCTTTGAGAATCCTATAGGAGCGGTGAGGATTAGTAAAATAGGCGATGAGTTTGTTATCAACCTACCTATGATGAGAGGGCGAAGGCTTCTTTTGAGCTTATTGTAGCCGCTAATGACGAGAAGATTGTTATGATTGAAGGTGAAGCGAAGGAGGTCGGCGAGGATGATATCTTACAGGCGTTAAAGCAGGCTCATACTGTGATTAAAGAGATTATTGTTACCCAGATAGAGATGAAAGAAAAGATCGGTAAAGATAAAAAGGAAATTCCTCTTTTTAAAATAGAAGGAGAACTCCTGAATCTTGTGAAAGAAAAGGTAGATTCACGTCTAGAGGGGTTATATGGATTAGATAAGTCTAAAAAGGAGGAATTCTTCAATTCATTGCTGATGGATATAAAGGGGCAGTCAGAAGAAGGCGAAGAAATTACTGAT
>JBDRDG010000247.1:0-4267 GCA_043821045.1 Candidatus Omnitrophota bacterium
CTATAAGAATTACCATCATAACCAACGAAACCGCCTTCTTATTTTTTTCAACATATGCGATTCTCTATTATTAAGACCCCGGCGCGTTAAAATCAAAATGCAAACTGCAAAAATCAAAATGACATATCAAAATGTAAAAAGCATCTGATGTGTATTTTTCTGTTATAAAACGCTTTTTGAATTTTTCTCTGTCATTTCGCATTTTTGATCTTTGATTTTTTATTTTAAATTCATGGGGGGTTTTCTTATCAGAAACTTTAGGGAAACTCCTATATTAATTACTGCTCATCACATTATAACATTTCTCAAAACAACCCAGGAAGACATAGCACTACTCTGGTCGCCGCGGGAAAAACTTAACTCAACAATCATGTGGTGAATTCTCTTGCGCTGACCAGAATTCATGCATCCGCCGGAAACATCTAAAACGTTATTGCCTTGGTCACGGTAATTAAACTGTAAAGTAGTGACACCTTCACACAATACGTTTCCGTTGCGCAATATCTGGTTTCCCGACAAAACATAAGCGACGCTTTCAGAGTCTACCTTGATAAAAGTAATCGCGGTCGCGCAGGCCTGGCTGACTTCGGGGTCTTTCCCGTCATTATCTATTTCCCGTATATCTTTTACAATCCAATCAGTCGCCATCTTCATCTGAGTCATTATATCCTGGCGCGATTCAACCAGACTGTAATTATCTATAATCTGAACAAGGACGACGCTGAAAATACCGGCAAGTATCCCTACCAAAACAATAACAAAGACAAGCTCAATAAGCGTAACCGCCTTTTTAACTTTACTCTTCATAATAATACTCCGCTTGGAATATACTGCTTGTAATAAAAGAGAAGTGCGCCTCTCCTAAAAGAGAGTGGCTTACCTTTACGTCAATCCGTTTATACTTGGTCGGGAAACCATCCGGCTGGGCTGTGTCATAGTCGGAGGTATCGGGATCAACGTAGTAGACAAGAGCTTCCCGCCGATAACCGGGGAAACCGGCTATATCAGTTTCCACCAAGCCGTCAAAATCATCGACGTCATTGAAATCTTCTCTTGCTTCACCATCCGGCCCTAAGGTAATACTGCACGGCCGCTTCGCCGGGCACTCTTGCTCTTGATCAAAGCGTTTACTGATAATTTCTTCTAAAAGGCTTCTTGCCAGAATAGTAGAGGTAGGAATTACCTCCGCTTCCATAATCTTGGCGGTAACCATGGCGACAGTGGCGACAAGGGTGGGAATAACTAATCCGAAGATTATTACGACAACTATTATCTCAATCAGCGATAAAGCCTTTTTTTTCGCCCGGCCGCAAGCGCTCTTGTTTAAACAACAATCCATTTCAATCACAACTGTTTTATCCTTTCCCGAAATAACTCATTGGACTTTAGAAAAACCGGTTCCCGGGTAAACCACGACGGTCAGGGCGCTTCCTTCATACTCCAAAGATATCTGGCCCTGGCCGGCTAAATCATTCCCGTTGCCATTAAGAGGTCTACCTAAATAGTTATACCGCAAAATCAATGTCGTATCAAAACCAACCGCGGTTATGTCTAAACCTTTAAATTGGCCGCCGGTAAAATCAACGATAAATGGCTCCTGCGTATCGGGACGGGTATAATAAACTTTATTTAGGCCGTCCATCTTATAAACTTCATAATTATCGTTATCAACGGAAAAAGCGATATATACCTCTTCATGATCAGAAACAGCTAAATTCTGGACGTAACGGATATCGGCTACGATAGTTCTGGCGGCAAGGTTTACGTTCATCCCCTCGACAAAAGAGAGGCGGTTAAGAGCGGCAAAAGCTACTATTCCTATAATCACAATAACAACTACCATTTCAATAAGAGTAAAACCCCTTATCAAGCTTGAATTATTCCCTGCCGGCTGAACGATAAAATCCATCTTATAGCGGTATTTGAACATGGTCCTCCTTCTAGAAAAAGTATAGCATATATCGCGAAAATATCTAGACAATTACATAACCTCAACAGGTAAGACGCACGAACATCACGCATCAGATAACACGCAGGCAATGCTTATAGTTAAATAACAATATACAAATTACAAACAGCTTTCTTAATATTATTCTAAATCACCAATGGCCAAGGGACAAGATACAAACAAATTCGATGCTCGATCCTCGATACTTGATGCTCGTTTATATTATTGATTTCCGAGAATCTAGGATCTAGCATCGAGGATCTAGAATCCTTGTCATTTTGCATTTTGAATTATCAGGCAGAATAGCAAAGGAATGATTGATAAGTTTTGACGGCTTTAAAAATTTTGATGGCGCAAAAGAAATAATCGGTGGCTTAAGGCGAGGGGGAACCGACGACGGAAAGTAATTTTATTTTATTAAGGGCTTCTTTGATCACTGTCTTTAAATAATCGATTTCTTTATCCTTATTGTCTATCTTAGCGAGCAAAGTGTCGATCTCATTATTATAGGCTTGTTTTTCCTGAGAAAAACTATCGGTTAAGGAATTTATTTCCTCCTTCTTCCTCTCGAAAGCTTCCTGCATCTGCCGCATCCTGTCTTCTTTCTGGGAAAGAACATCACGCTCGGCTTCGCTGCCCTTTCCTAAAGAAACCAGCTCTCTCTTATTTTTGTTAAGTTCGCCGGAAAGCTCTTTCTCGCGGCTATAAGCTAAAGCGAGGTCGGATTTGAACTTAGCGATAAGGCCGTCTTTCTCCTCAATAAGGCGCAAGCTCTCTTTATATTCTTTATCTTTGACGGCTGACTCTTTTTCCAAAGAAGCCAACCTCTTTTTTTCTTCGGGAGAAAGCCTGTAAACAACCTTCTCATTAGACCTGCCGCTTGAACTTTTCTTTAGCTCAGCGGCTAAACTATCCGCCGCCGCCAACCGCGCCTCTAGGCGCTTTTTATCTTGAGAAGAATCCTGTATTTCTTTCTTAAGGCCGGCGATGCTTTCCCGGTTTTCTTTTATTATGCTTCCGTTCTGGGCGATTTCGCGATTCGCCCGATCAAGCTGACCGGCCAGTTCTTTGTTGTTGGCGTAAGCCCGTTCTAACTCTGTTTTCAGGCTGCTAAACGTATCCTTATTGTCGCCTGATGACATGGTAAAATCATGAATCTGCCGCTGGGCTTTATCTAACTGAGAAACCAGCTCTTTATTGTTCTCGTAAGATTTTTCCAGCTCTTTCTGGAGACGGCTGATTGAATCCCTGTCTTTTTCCGTAAGGGAAGAAACCTGTTTTAACTGGATCTCTTTTTCATTCAACTGAACCGCCAACTCTTTGTTGTTCTTATAGGCCTGCTCTAACTCCTTCTGGAACTTAGCGACGTTTTCCTCTTTCTTGGTTGACTTTACCGTGGACTGGTTAAGGGTATCTTTCAGTTCTTCAACTTTTAATTTGAGTTGTTTGTTGTTTTCTTCCGACTCTTTCAGCTCTTTCTCAAGACGGCTGACCGCGGGGCTGCCGGAAGATAACTTTTGGGTGTACTGCTGGTTTTCTTTTGTAAGGGCGTCAACTCTTTCCTTCAGCTCTTTATTACTTTTATTTACCTCTTCTAATTCCTTCTTTAGGCGGCCGGCTGTCTGGCTGTCCTCGGCGGTTTTTTCCGCGTACTGTTTGTTTTTAGCCCGTTCATCATCAAATCTTATGCTCAGTTCGCGGTTAGTAACTTTTAACTGTTCAACCTCTTTCGTCAAACGGCTTATTGTTTCATCCTCCTTGGCCGCGCGCGCCGCGCATTGGGTGGATTTTTCTTGCGCCTCTTTTAATTTGGCGTTCAACTCTTCGTTACTGACAGAAAGATTTTTTAACTCTTCCCGCAACTTCCCGGCTAAAACATCTTTTTCACTCAAATCTTTACTGAATTGGGAGTTCTTTTCTTGGACAAGCTTTAGATTTTCCGCCGTTTGCCGGCTGTTTCTATTTACCTCTTCAAACTCCTTTTCTAATTTAGCGAAAGCCTTTTCTTGTTCCTGCCCGGCTTTGTTTTTAGCTCGCAGGCCGGCAAGTTCCTCTTGGTCACGGGCGGCCTTTTCCTTTAAAGCTTTAGTTTCACGGCTTAAACTATCAACTTCTTTCTCGCGAGAAGCCATATCTTTCTTGAGAGAATCTAATTCATTCTTAAGGCGGCTGTTATCGCCGTCTTTAACGCTGATGTCCTTCTTTATATACTCGACATATTCTTTTAAATTAGCGATCTCTTTATCCCTGGTTGATACTTCGCTGTCAAAAGACTTAAGCAGTGATGCCTGTTCTTTTTCTTTCTGGGAAAGAATTGCC
>JBDRDG010000248.1:0-10580 GCA_043821045.1 Candidatus Omnitrophota bacterium
AGTCAAGATTAAGCCAAATGTCTTTTTTCTATATTACAAACCTTTCGTCACGCACTTTTGCCTACAAAGGTCTCTTAATGCCGCAGCAATTAAAGAATTTTTTCATCGATCTTTCCGACAATACGATAAAAAGCAGTATCGCCATTTTTCATTCACGTTACAGCACCAATACTTTTCCGACATGGGATTTAGCTCAACCCTTCCGTTTCCTAGCTCATAACGGCGAAATTAATACCCTGCGCGGCAATATTAATTGGATGCGGGCAAAAGAAGGCCTTCTTGCCAGCCCCTATTTCGGCCGTGATATTGAAAAACTAAAACCGATTATTACTCCCGGCGGCAGCGATTCGGCCGCTATCGATAACGTTTTTGAACTGTTAGTTCTTGCGGGAAGGTCTCTACATCATACGATGATGATGCTAATTCCGTTGGCTTGGGAACAAAACACGTTTCTTAACGAGGAAATCCGCGCCTTTCATAGATACCACGCTTGTTTAATGGAACCGTGGGACGGCCCGGCGAGCATAGTCTTCACTGACGGGATATCTGTGGCGGCGGTATTAGATAGAAACGGTTTGCGGCCGGCGCGTTACATTATAACCAAACAGCAGCGGGTAGTTATGGCTTCGGAAGTAGGCGTTATTGATATACCGCCGGAAGATATCGTTTATTCGGGACGGCTTGAACCGGGCAAAATTTTCTATGTTGATACCGAGCAGGGAAGAATAATCGATGATGCCCAAATAAAAGAAGAAATTGCCAAACAACGGCCGTATAAACTCTGGCTCGCAAATAATATGGTTGAACTTTCCCGTTTGCCGGCGCCGAGAGTTAAAAGAAAAAATGACCGTGATATTATTCCTTTAATGAAAGCATTTGGCTTTAGCCGGGAAGATTTAAAGATGATTATTAAACCGATGGCCGAAGCCGGCCAGGAACCGACCGGTTCAATGGGAAATGATACGCCTCACGCCGTTTTATCTAAGCGGCCGCAGCTGCTTTATAATTATTTTAAGCAGCTTTTTGCCCAAGTGACCAATCCGGCGATTGACCCCATAAGAGAGGAACTTGTAATGAGCCTTGAATGTTTTATGGGATCGCGTAAAAATCTTTTAGATGAAACTCCCCAGCATTGCGCTAAACTTCACTTAAAACAGCCTATTCTTACCAATGAGGATCTGGAGAAGATCCGCCGTCTTAAAAAGGGGTTCAAAACAGCCTCGGTTTCCCTTCTCTTTAAAGCCGATAACATAAAAAACTTTACTTACGCGATTAAACGGATATGCCGGGAAGCAAAAAAATCGGTTGAAGATGGATGCACCTTTTTAATTCTAACCGACCGCGGTGTGAATAAAAATTACGCCGCTATTCCGGCTCTCTTAGCTTCCGGAGCGGTGCATCAGCATTTGGTAAAACAGACCTGCCGTTCACAAATCGCCTTAATCCTCGAGACTGGCGAACCGCGAGAGGTTCACCATTTCGCGCTTCTTTTTGGCTTTGGTGTTGGCTGTGTCAATCCCTATTTAACTTTTGATCTTATTGAGTATCTCGCGAATAAGGGGGAATTAAAACCGGATATAAATAAAGCCAAAGCCGATTATATAAAAGCGGTTAATAAAGGGATTTTAAAGGTTCTTTCCAAGATGGGCATTTCAACTTTACAGAGCTATCGCGGCGCCCAGATCTTTGAAGCCTTGGGATTGGATAAACAAGTTATTAAACGCTGTTTTGCCGGCACTGTTTCGCGGATCGGCGGAGTAAATTTAGAAGTTATCGCTAGAGAAACCATCATGCGTCACCGGGAAGCCTATTGCAATGATAGCGGATACCCAGATATATTGAATAGCGGCGGAGTTTATCAATGGAAAAAAGACGGTGAGTTTCATCTTTGGAATCCGGATACGATTAGCGCTTTGCAAGATGCCGTGCGCAGTGATGATTATCAAAAATATAAAAAGTTCGCTAATCTGATAAACGACCAGTCGCAAAACCCGGTAACTTTACGCGGCCTGTTAAAATTTAAAACGACAAAATCGATTCCTTTGTCGGAAGTTGAACCGGCAAAAAATATTTTTAAGCGTTTTGCCACCGGCGCGATGAGCTTTGGTTCAATTTCTCTTAAGATGCATGAAACACTTGCCCTGGCGATGAATCAGCTCGGCGGTAAATCCAACACCGGTGAAGGAGGAGAGGACCCAGTGCGGTTTTTACCTTTACCCGGCGGCGCGTCAAGGCGCAGCGCGATAAAACAGGTAGCGTCGGGAAGATTTGGTGTTACGGCAAATTACCTTACGAACGCCGATGAGCTTCAGATAAAAATCGCTCAAGGCGCTAAACCGGGTGAAGGCGGACAACTACCCGGCCATAAAGTCAGCCTTACCATAGCTAAAACCCGTTATACCACGCCAGGCGTAACTTTAATTTCGCCGCCTCCGCACCATGATATTTATTCTATTGAAGATTTGGCCCAGCTTATTTTTGATTTAAAAAACGTCAACCCTTCCGCCCGGATAAGCGTAAAACTCGTATCAGAAGTAGGAGTAGGGACGATTGCCGCCGGCGTGGCTAAAGGCCATGCCGATATGATCTTAATTTCCGGCGGGGATGGCGGAACAGGGGCGTCTCCTCTCAGTTCTATCCATCACGCCGGACTTCCCTGGGAATTAGGATTATCGGAAACACATCAAACCCTTGTACTTAATGATTTACGTTCACGCCTGCGCCTTCAGACTGACGGACAGATGCGTACCGGCCGGGATGTCGCCATCGCCGCTTTATTAGGAGCTCAAGAGTTTGGTTTTTGCACGGCAGCCTTAATCGTTTGCGGCTGCGTGATGCTGCGCCATTGCCACCTTAATAATTGTTCAGTAGGAGTTGCCACACAGGATGACGAACTCCAGAAAAGATTCAGCGGTAAAGTTGAACACGTAATGAATTACTTTCGTTTTGTAACCGAGGATTTGCGTGAAATCATGGCTTTCTTAGGCGTAAAGACAATTGACCATATGGTTGGACAGACGGATTTATTGGAAGTAGATAAAAATATCCTGCCGTGGAAAGCAAAAAAAATTGATTTCAGTAAGATCCTCTATAAGCCAAAAGTGGCTAAATCGGTCGGTTTTTACTGCCGGCAAAGGCAGGAACATGACTTTGATTCCGTTTTGGACACAAAACTGATTGATTTAACCCGGATTACCTTAAATAACGCCGAGCCGACAGAATTATCTGTGGACATAAAAAATAGCGACCGGGCAGTCGGCGCGATGTTAAGCGGCCGCATATGCCGTTTTTACGGCGAAAGAGGTTTCTTTGACAATACACTCAAAATAAAATTTACCGGTATAGCCGGCCAGAGTTTTGGCGCCTGGCTTGCCAGAGGGGTAACATTTGAATTGGAAGGTTTAGCTAACGATTATGTCGGTAAAGGTATCTCCGGCGGAAAAATAATAATTTACCCTTTTAAAAACTCTACTTACAATGCCGGGCAAAATATCATAATTGGCAATACGTCGTTTTACGGCGCTATTGGCGGCGAGGCATATATCCGCGGTATAGCCGGCGAGCGTTTCTGTATACGCAACTCCGGTTTAGAAGCGGTAGTCGAAGGGGTAGGCGATCACGGCTGTGAATATATGACCGGCGGCCGTGTCGTTGTTTTAGGTAGGACTGGCAGGAATTTTGCCGCCGGGATGAGTGGCGGTATAGCTTATGTTTATGATAAAGAGAGAGAGCTAAAACCGCGCTGTAATATGAACATGGTAATTCTTGAGGATTTGGACTCCGCTGACACCACGATACTTTTTGACCTTGTTGAAAAACATTACCACCATACTGAAAGTGATCTTGCCAAGAGATTGCTGGATGATTTTCCCGAAAGTTTAAAGTATTTTATAAAAGTTATACCGATAGAGTATAAAAAAATAATCGAAGGGAGAAAAGTTAAAGTAGAAATGGATATTGGCGAGATGTCTGACGGATAATTTATCTAATATAACAAAAATTGTTATGGACAAAGATTTAAAGGCTTTTCTAAGAATAGGCCGCCGGCCGACACGATACCGGCCGGTGGATGAGCGTTTAGACGACAGTAAAGAAGTCTCTATTATCCCTCCTGAAACCGCGGCAAAGAAACAGGCTTCACGCTGCATGGACTGTGCCACGCCTTTTTGCCATTGGGCCTGTCCTTTAGGGAATTATATACCGGAATGGAACGATTTAGCTTCGCGCGGCAAATGGCTCGAGGCTTATAAACTTCTGATTAAGGCTAATAATTTCCCGGAGATTACCGCCCGGCTTTGTCCGGCTTTATGTGAATATTCTTGCGTTTTAAATATTAATGACGCGGCTGTTACCATACGCGAGAATGAACTTGCGATTAGTGAATACGCCTTACGGGAAAACGTGATAACCGCTCGCTTGCCTCTCCGGCGGCAAAATAAACGAATTGCGATCGTCGGTTCCGGCCCGGCCGGCTTAGCAACGGCGGCGCAACTTAATAGGGCTGGTTACCGGGTGGTTGTTTTTGAGCGCGATAAAAAAGTCGGCGGTATTTTACGTTACGGCATACCGGATTTTAAACTGGAAAAATCGCTTGTTGACCGGCGTGTTGCCGTAATGAAGAAAACCGGCATAATTTTTGAAACGCTGGCCGATGTGGGGAACGGATATCCGGCAAAAAGAATCATCAAGGATTTTGACGCCGTGATAATCGCCATCGGTTCACGCCAGCCGCGCGATTTAGAAATTGAGGGAAGAAATCTATCCGGCGTGCATTTTGCCATGGATTATTTAATTCAAAATAACCGGCGTATTGACGGAGAAACTATAGGGAAACATGAGGCTATCTACGCGAGTAATAAACGTGTTGTCGTTATCGGCGGCGGCGATACCGGGGCCGATTGTGTTGGTGTGGCAAGGCGGCAAGGCGCCCGGTCAGTTATCCAGATTGAAATAATGCCCAAACCAGCCAAGGAGCGGACTGGTCAATACCCCTGGCCAACATATCCGGTTTTACTGCGCATGTCTTCTTCCCACTCGGAGGGGGTCAAACGCCGCTGGTCGGTTCTTACAAAAAAATTTGTTGGCAGAGGCTCCAAGTTAAAAAGACTCGTTTGCAGCGAGGTTGAATTAAGCAGTAATGGCATGAAAGAAATTCCCCGTTCGGAATTTAAAATAGATGCCGATTTGGCAATTCTCGCGACAGGATTTCTTCACCCCCAGCACCAGGGGCTGGTTTATGATTTAAGTTTAGACCTTGATCCCCGCGGAAATATAAAAACAAATCCAAATTTTGCCTCATCAAGAAAAGGTGTTTTTGTCGCCGGCGATGCCCGGCGCGGCCAATCGCTTATTGTTTGGGCAATCAGTGAAGGCCGTACTGTCGCTCATCACGTTGATACTTACTTGCAGGGGAAAAGAAGTAACTTACCACCTTTTTGATCTCGAGTTTATACCTTAGTATTTCCAGTTTTTTAGGAAATTATGTGTTAGGTGTGTATTCCGCTAATATCGTTCAATATGTAGGCAATTTCGCGGGCAGCTTCGGCTTTAATCTGAATGTCCGTGCTTTGTATTCGCGAGTAGGTGGGATTTTCATCAACCGCTTTGTATTTCGACGCCAGGCGGTTAAAAACCATTTCTTCCAGCTTTTCTTTCGGAATCTGGGCCTGAAAATTATCTTTCTTCGCTAAGAAATCAGTTACCACTTCTTTAACAATTTCTTTCATAAAGTTAGCATTTTCCATAAAACTCCTTATAATTAACTTATTTATTGTTTATCAAGATAGTCCCTTAACGGAAGTAAAGTTGATTATAACAAAAAATGCTTTTTTGTCAATTAATCAATGAAAATAAAAAATCTGGATAATACCAGAGATTCAGCTAAAATATATAATACATGACGCATGTTATCCAAAGAAGGGTTTATTACCACGATACCGATTGCGGCGGAGTCGTATATTACGCCAACTATTTAAAACACATGGAGGAAGCGCGCACGGAGCTTTTTGCCGCAAAAGGGCTTGACCTGCGAAAGTTGGCCGCAGGCGGCATATTGTTTGTTGTCGCTCAGGCTAACCTTAAATATAAAGCTCCCGCCAGATATAATGATATTTTAAATATATCGGCGGAGATTAAACAGGCAAAGACATGCTCGCTGAAATTTATCCAGGAAATAAGCCGCGGCAATTTAACTTTAGTCGAAGGAGAAATCACCTTGGTCTCTGTTGATAATAATTTTAAACCCAAACCGCTTTCGCGCGATATTAAAACAAACCTTATAAATTGACCATGTCTTTTCGTATAGTCCATAAAAACACGGGAATTTGTTATTTCGACAAAGCAAACGAGGCGAAACATTTTTTTACCCGCCTTTTAGGCCTTATGTTTCGAAAAAGCATCGGCAGTGAGCAGGCTCTGGTTTTTTTTAACACGTCGTCAATTCACACTTTCTTCATGCGTTTCCCTATTGACGTGATATTCCTTGACCGCGATATGGCGGTAAAAAGAATTTGCCCCAGTCTTTCGCCGTCGCGCGTGGTTTTTTGTCGCGGCGCTTTTTGCGTTATCGAATGCCGCGGCGGTGAGGCGGAAAAAAAAGGAATAGAGGTTAACGATATTGTCATGGTGAAAAAATAACTATGGCCAAGAAAATATTAATCGTCGAAGACAGCCAGATGGTTTTAGAAATTATCGGCGATGTTCTGCGCGAGGCAAAGTTCGAAGTATTTATGACAAAAAGCGGAGTAGAGAGTGTTGATATTGCCAAGGAGCATAAGCCGGACCTTATTCTCCTTGATTTAATCCTTCCTGATCTTGACGGATTCGGATGTCTTGCCAGCTATAAAAACGACGCGGCGACTAAAGATATACCGATAATTATGTTGACGGCCCAGGATTCCCAAGAGACAGTGCGGCGCTGTATGGAGCTGGGCGCTATCGGATGTTTCATAAAACACCGCACCCCGCCAAAGGAGTTAATCGCAAAGATTAAGCCTATTCTAGGCATTTCCTGAAAGATTTAAACGAGTTGTTCCCGAGACTTGACAAACCGCCTCCTTTAGTATATACTTAATTTGATGAATAGTTAGTGATACTAACTATTAAGGAGGCTAATCTTATGGATAAATCGCTTAATATTTTTTCTAAAGAACTCTTACGGATATTTCCTAAAATGGCACAGGAGATGTTTAAACGGACGGGAACGGATGACCTTACTAAGGGTAAAATATCAATCCCCCAGTTTGTCTCTATGGATCTTATTTACAATATAGGCCAATTAAAAATGAAGGATATTGCCCGCCAGTTAAATCGCAGCCTTCCGGCGGCAACCGGTTTAATCAACCGTCTTTACGGCATGAAAATGGTCAGGCGTGTTTACGATGAGACTGATCGTCGTGTTATCTATATTACTTTGACCGCAAAGGGCAGGAAAAGTGTTGAAGCGATAAGGACCCAGCGGGAGAAAATAATTAAGGATATTTTTGGTAAATTAAGCGTTAAAGAAAGAGACGATTATCTGGCGATTTTGAAAAAATTAAACCGTATTATATATCAGGAAAACGATGCGAAATAATCACATTATATTGTTGCCTTTTATTTTACTGTCACCGTCTCTGGCTTATTGTGATAGCCAGACGTCTGATTATAAAACGGCTGTGGTTGAGGTATCAATTGATGCGATAACTGATATCGCTTTGGCTAATTCGCTCGATATTCAAATCGCTAAGTTTGACGTTCTGATCAGCCGGCAATCCTTGCCGGCGGCGGAGTCAATTTTTGACACGGTGTTAAATACAAAAATAGGTTTTGAAGATGATCAGACAAAACCGGCCTTAGCGACCGGCGCGACGCGCACGCGGGTGAATACATATTCAGCCGGCATTACAAAAAAATTGCCCAGCGGCACAAAGTTAAATCTAAGCGCCGACAACACGCGGACAAACTCAAATTCTTCCGCTATCGCGATGCGTCCGCAAAACGAAGCAGGATTGAATTTTTCGCTTACACAATCTTTGGGAAAGAATTTTTTTGGTTTCTCTGACCGCGCCGACATCGAAATAACAAAGATTGACATTGAAAACTCCGATTATACTTCTTTAAACATGATCGAACAAACAGTGGGAAATGTTCAAATCGCCTATTGGGATTTTGTCCTTAAAAGCGAGACCGTGGCGATCAAAGAGGATATGCTGAATAAGGCTAAAGACCTTTACTCCCTTTACCACAGGAATTTTGACTTGGGACTTATTGAGGATGTCGATCTTTTAGCGGTTGAATCGTACATGCGTGAGCGCGAGAGCGACCTTTTAATCGCCAGGCTCGATAAAACCACGGCAAAAAACAACCTCCTTTTTCTTATCGACTCGCCGGATTTATCCGTTGAATTACTCCCGCTTGATAATCTCGGGATGGCGGTTTCATTCATTGACCTTAACGACGCTCTTCGCGGCGCGATCGCGAACCGCCGCGATTACCGCATAATCAACAATAAAATAAAAGCCCAGAATTTAAAAGTTGAAACAAAAAATAACAGCCTTTGGCCTCAAATAGATTTAGAGGCGACTTTATCCAAAAACGGTATTGACAGTTCTTATATTGATTCCTGGGGCGATCTTATCAAGGAAGATAATTCTTCCGCCTATCTGGGCCTAAAATTAACCCTTCCCCTGGAAAATACCCTTGCTAAAGCCCAGTTAACCAAGGCGGATTTGGAAAAAGATCAATTAATCCTTAAATTGAAATTAACCGAACGGCTGATTTTAAAAGATATCCATAATGAAGTCAAAGAAGCTAACGCCTTGGCTAATCAAATCGAGCTCTTTTCTTCGATAATTAAGCTTCATGAAAATAAGCTGAAAGCGGAGCATCAACGCCTGAATGCCGGACGTTCGACTTCCGACCGGATAATCCGTTATGAAGAAGATTTGCTTCTCGTCCGTTTAAACCTCGCTGCCGCCTTTTTTAAATACAGGGTAAGTATAATTAATCTTGCCCTGGCCCAGAATTCTCTTCTCGATAAATATTGGAAAGGAAAATTATGAAAATAGCTGATTTCTCCGTAAAGAATTCGTTATTAATAAACCTTATTTCTTTCTTTATACTTATTGCCGGGTTTTATACGATGTATATTTATAAAATCCGCCGTGAAGCCTTCCCCGAAGTTTCTTTCGATAAGGTAATCGTTACGACCGCGTACCCCGGCTCGCCGCCGGAAGAAATAGAAAAGCTAATCACCGTCCCCCTGGAGAAAGAATTAAAGGGCGTTGACGGCATTGAAGAGATGAATTCTACATCTATCGAAAACCTTTCCAGTATTTTATTGGAAATCAGCGAAGACGCTAAAAACAAAACCAAAGTAATTGATGAGATTCACCAGGCGGTCGACCGTGTGTCCGATTTACCTGACGGCAGCGATAACCCGGTTGTCACTGAAATAACTTCCGACGAGATCCCGGTTATTGAAATCGCCTTAAGCGGCGGGCTGACCGAGGAGGTTTTGCAGGGGTATGCCGAAAAACTGGAAGATATCCTGGAAGATATTGACGGTGTTTCATCGATATCCAAACGCGGCTGGCGGGAAAAAGAGGTCTGGGTGGAAGTCGATCCCGATAAGCTTAGCGAGCTGCATTTAAGTTTAAAAGAAATAATGCAGGCGTTAAAAGAACGGAATATCAGTATCCCCGGCGGTAAAATCCGCGGCGAACAGGAATTCAGCATACGCACAAGCGGCGAATTTTATACGGCCGAAGACATTGAAAACGTGACTATCCGCGCCAATGACGCCGGAAACTGGCTGAAAATTAAAGATGTCGCGAGCGTGCGTTTCTCCTTTGAAGAGGAAGATGTGATAAATAAATCTTTCGGGACGCGTTCAGTATCTCTTACGGTGATTAAACGCGCTTCCGGCGACACGATTAAGATCGTCGATAATTTAAAGGCGACGGTGGATAAATTCCGGCAGTCAGCCGATCCGGAGTTAAAGATTTCCTATGTCAATGATATTTCTTATTATATAGAACGGCGACTTGGTGTGTTAAAAAACAACGGTATTGTCGGTTTTGTTCTGGTCTTCCTTATATTAATGTTATTTTTGGGGTTTAAAATAGCCGTTCTAACCGCTCTCGGTATTCCAATCGCCTTCTGCGCTACTCTTTCAGCTATGGGCTTATTTGGAATAAGCGTGAATATGATAACCATGTTCGGCTTGATTATTGTTTTAGGCATGCTCGTTGATGACGGAATTATTGTCGCTGAAAACTGTTCGCGTTACTTAGAAAGCGGCTTAACGCCGCAGGCGGCGGCAATTGCCGGGACACAGGAAGTGGTAAAACCGGTTACGGCGACGATTATAACCACGGTCGCCGCTTTTATGCCGCTTATGTTTATGCAGGGAATGCTTGGTAAATTTATATGGGGCATACCGCTAGTAGTTATCATAGCCCTTAGCGCGTCGTTATTCGAAGCGATAGTAATTCTGCCGTCACATTTTGTTGATTTTGTCCGCTGGGGCAAGAAAAAAGATGTTCGCAAAAAAGATTTAGCATGGTTTAACTTTATTTCTAAAGGATATTCGCGGCTTG
>JBDRDG010000249.1:0-3211 GCA_043821045.1 Candidatus Omnitrophota bacterium
CAGATGATGTTATTGTTTCTTCTTCTGTTGGCAATATAGGGAAAGTGTCCTTGGCTGGTTCGGCTGTGGATGGGTTTGCTTTCCAGAATGATTTTAGGATGCTTTCCTCAACAGGCTGGTACCTGGTATCGCTTCATGACAATTCCGCCGCCTCGCCTATTACGGATGAAATTGTTGAGACAGTCTTTAAGCAGTATCTGGGCGATACTTTGAATTCTAATCTTTTCAAACTTCTTGGGTTTCCCAATATAAACTGGGGAAAACTTAAACAGCGTTTAGATGATATTAATGTAATACCTCAAAATCATTCCGGTGGCTGGTTATATAAACCCTGGGAAACATCTTTACCAGTTGTGCCGGAAGAACCCGGGTTTTGGGATTTAAATAAGATTGGACAGGCGTTTGAAAGAACTTTATATGGCAGGTCTATTAAATTTGAAACTAAAAGTGGAGTTATTTCTGAATTTAAAGATGGAATAAAGACTATTAGAGATGCGTTGTGTAACAAATTAGCTCGGCTTGAGTTAGAACAGATTCCCCTTTGGGACAATATTGTTGTGGGTCAAATAAGGGCGATTTATCTTAGGCATGGAAGTGCTATGTATCCGTATAGCGGGAGTTTCTCAGATCTTGAAGATGATATTGATATGTTAATTGTTGTAAAAGGCCATCAGCGTCATGAAGATAAAGCATTTAAAGGGCCGTTTCTAGCTTCAGAAAGAATTGGTAAATTAGTACACATATATATTTTGGGAGAAGATGACTTTTTGGAGGGTAGCGACCCATTTTTTATTAATGAAAAAATAGATTGTTGGCACTCTGTTCCAATTTTTGGTGTAGATTACCTTGGAGATGAAGAGCCGGATTTTCATAATATTTTAGTTGATGTTGACCGGCAAATGGATGGTGCAATTACTGAATACAGAAGATACAGTGGAATTGGAAAAGATCATCACTATCTTAAGATGCTTCGCAGGTTAGAACGAGCAGAGCTCGATCTTGCTTTTCTGGATACGGGTTTAGATATGAATTTTTTTACGACTGTTTTAAAGAAGAATCCTAACTTAAGCGAAGAAGATTTAACTGAGTTTCAGATAAGAGCAATTAGAGTTATTTATACAGCAGGGGGACGTCTTAGCATAAAGAACAGTTTTAGCGAGATAAGAGAATTTTTGAAAGAAGATTCCGCTGCCTCATTGATAAACGAGGCGGGAAACGAGAGTGACCGGATGGGCGATGGATCTGCCGCGTCGTCGATAGGGTCAGTATTTAAAACGCTTCGCGTGTGGTTCGTTGATAAAGTTCTTCGTAGAATTGGAACGTTACCAGCAAAACTTTCTCCTTTAGATCTGTATAGTGATTGGAAAAGGCAATATGAAGGGGACAGTGATCTTCTCTTGTCGGTATTCGGTGAAATGTCGGTGGCAAATCCCTATATCAAAGAGTTTCTTGATAGAATCATTCCTATGGTCATACAACAGGCAAAAGCGGCAGGGCAAGACAGAGTGTTTAGTAACACAAGACTATACCATTTACTAAATATTTTAAGTTGGTATTTTAGGTGTACTAAACCAGAACCACTGCGGTTTCTTCTTAGAGATAGAACGACTTATGTTAAGTATAGTGACCTCTCTGATGCCTTTTGGCAGGAGTTTATTCGAAACAGAGTTGATAGATGGCATTTTCCTGAAGCATATTCTGCGCTTTTAGATATTTCGCCGGATGGGGAAAACGTCTGTTCGAAAGAGGCGCGAGGAGTTTTAAAAGAGTTTAGGCTTCCTAGAAACACACCGAACAGTATCAAGACCGTAATTCTTAAAGACAGGCACAGATTACTCAAGTCGGCCAGGCGCGTTTGGTTAAATGGTATTCCCGATAGTTTTAGCAAGTTTGCGGTTTATTATGACGCGGGGCTTTCGATACCTGAGTTTTACGTTACAACCCAAGGAAGAAAGTTTCTGATGCGTTTGGAAAAGATAGTTAAGAAGGATGAGGTTGTCATTGGGCTAAAAAATGAGCCGCAACCTTTACTCGTTTCCGCGGTTATGACCGCCGAGGAAACGTGGGTTATGGATGCTCAGGCTATTGTACGGTTAAGTGGCGATCATCCCGATGAGTTGAAAGAGGTTATGGATCAGGCATGGGATTTTATGTTTTGGTGCATAAAAAATCGCTTACCACAGATAACGAAACGCAACATTTCGCCAGTACGATTCTCAACAACAGGATACTTGTTGCGTAAAGACCTAATGATTGTACCTAGTGTAGCTGTTCGTTTATATACGCGTTTCCCACAGAAAAAGAAAAGGTATATTGTTCCCTCAGGGAAAAATAACTCTCCTTACTTTTACTGGGAGTTTAGGTCAGAGGAAGACATTTCGGTCGGGTCATCAGCGGTCACCTTTATGATACAAGAGACTGTAGACGTAGAAACCAATGTCCACTCCGGGAAAGGAAAGTATTTTGCGGTAGGAATTGTAGTTGGGCCAGGCGTAGTTTTAGCGATTTTTACGCCAGATGTCATAAAAAATATGCGCCGCGCTTTCTATGGTAGTAAGCAGTCTACATATCGGTTGTTTTATGATAATCCTATCGAAAGGGATGTTGTAAAAGAGTATTTATACAGAACGGCACAAAGAATTTGCGGAAGAATAAGCGCCAGTCCATTAATCAAGAGGCTTTCCCCGGGAAATAAGAAACTCAATGCTATACTTTTTTCTTGTTATGTGACTTCTATTTGTTTGCTCGCTTTGTCCTTTATTATTTCGAAACCAGAAGCGCGCTTTGCTCTGGCAGTAATTCTTGGTTCTGTTCTTGTTGTGTGCTTCGGTGCTGTCGCGATTGGGGTGTGGTCAGCTAAATATATTCACAGACGCTTTATAGAGCAGCATTTAAGTCAAAGTGCCTTGGTGTTTGAACATACAAAAGCGGGGAGCATAGAAGAAATAAAAGATTCGGTTGTGTATAAAGGAGAAGAAAAGTGGCCTAAACGCTTTTTCGTGGATGAGTTAGAGTTATATACAAATGTTAATTTATATAAATTAACGAGAATAATGGAATCGATAAAGGGGAGAAAATTGAAGTTGAAAGAGAGAATAGAGACAAGAAAATGGGGTAGGATTCTTCTAAAGATTGAAGAAGGGAAAACAAAAGTTATTAAAGATGGGTTAGAATTCAAAAGTAGGGTCGATTGCGATGTTTTTGCAGATGA
>JBDRDG010000250.1:0-2248 GCA_043821045.1 Candidatus Omnitrophota bacterium
CGCTAATAAAAAGGGGGTATTTATGGAATTAGGATATCTTATTTTTATCTTTAGCAGTTCTTTAGCGGCTTTACTTTTTTGTTTTTTTATCGGCCTATGGATTTTTAAACAGGACGAAGGTACCGATAAGATGAAAGAGATTTCAGCCTATATTAAGGAAGGAGCAAAAAGCTATCTGTTACAGCAGTATAAAGTTGTCGGCATATTTTTTCTTATAATGCTTCTTTTTATGATTATACTGGGCATGCCGGTTGTGGGTATCGGTTTTATTTCAGGAGGGTTCTTCTCAGCCCTCTGCGGCTGGATAGGTATGTACATATCGACTCATTCAAGCAGCCGTACTGCTTGCGCCGTAAAGACCAGTTTAAATTCTGGGTTGCGGGTAGCTTTCTCTGCCGGAACGGTTATGGGCCTTTCTGTGGTAGGGTTAGCATTGTTTTATATAACCGTATCGCTATATTTACTCTATCGATATTATACGCAAGATTTGGCGCAGCTTACGTCAACTTTACTTTCATTTGGCATGGGCGCTTCTTGTTACGCACTTTTTGCCCGTGTCGGCGGCGGTATTTATACTAAAGCGGCCGATGTAGGAGCCGACCTTGTCGGCAAAGTTGAAGAGGGTATTCCCGAAGACGATCCGCGTAATCCGGCGGTAATCGCCGATCAGGTTGGTGATAACGTAGGCGATGTCGCGGGTATGGGCGCGGATTTATATGAATCATATGTGGATTCGATTGTCGCCGCTATGGCTTTAGCGGTAACTGCCGGCTTAGGGTTAAAGGGCGTATTCTTGCCGTTAATCTTAGGTGCCGGGGGTGTTTTATCTTCTTTGATCGGGTACTTTTTTGTAAGGACAAATAAGAATACTCAGAAGGATCTTTTATTTGCTATCCGGCGGGGTGTGTTTTTAACCGCACTGTTGATTGCCGTTTTATCCTATTTTTTTATTTCCGCTGTTTTCTCGAATTACCTGGGATTGTTTTGGTCGATAATTTGCGGCCTTGTTGTCGGCATCCTTTTAGGAGTAACTACGGAATATTTTACTTCTGCTTCCTTTTCTCCCGTGAAAAGGCTTTCTCATGCCAGTATTACCGGCCCGGCCACTCTGATCATCAGCGGTATTTCTCTCGGGATGATTTCGACCGCTTTACCGGTGTTGTTAATATGTATAGCTATATTTTTAAGTTTTTATCTTGCCGGCGGCGGGCAGGATTATAACATGGGTTTATTTGGTATAGGGATTGCCAGTGTAGGATTACTGTCTACTTTAGGGATAACGCTTGCTTCTGACGCTTACGGGCCGGTCGCTGATAATGCCGGCGGCATTGCTGAAATGTCGGGGTTAGAACCGGCTGTCCGGGCTAAAACCGATATGTTAGATTCACTCGGCAATACAACTGCCGCTACGGGAAAAGGTTTTGCCATAGGCAGTGCCGCCCTTACGACGCTTGCTTTGATTGTCGCCTATAAGAAACAGGTTGAATTTTTAGGTGTACCTATTTCTCTGTCTCTCCTTGATGTGCGTATGTTGATCGGCCTTCTTATCGGCGGGATGCTGCCGTTCGTTTTTTGCTCGATGACTTTAAAGGCCGTAGGTGAAACCGCTCAGTTTATTGTTGAAGAGGTTCGCCGGCAGTTTAGGGAAATAAAGGGTCTCCTGCAAGGAGAAGGCCGGGCGGATTATTCTACCTGTGTTAAAATTACCACTAAGGCGGCTCAGCAGAAGATGTTTGCTCCGGCTTTACTTGCGATCATTTCGCCGCTATCTGTCGGTTTATTGCTTGGCGTAGAGGCAGTTATCGGGTTATTAGTCGGCTCTTTGGTTTCCGGATTTGTCCTTGCGGTGATGATGGCAAACGCCGGGGGCGCATGGGATAATGCCAAGAAGTTTATTGAAGAGGGTAATTTAGGAGGAAAGGGGTCTTTTTGTCATAAAGCAGCCGTAGTCGGAGATACGGTCGGAGACCCTTTTAAAGACACATCGGGGCCGTCGCTTAACATTCTCCTTAAACTTATGTCCATGGTGGCTATTGTATTCAGCCAGTTTACGATAACTTTTTCGCTTTTTAAATAGGTAACTATAATCTTGACATATTTTGGGTCAAGCGATAGGATAAACGATATTTCCATAATATTGATATAATAAGTATTTTAAGGGATGAGATATACGGCAGATTTTAAGGTACTGTCCAAAAGTTTTATGACAGAATATCGGAAAAAGCGTTGATTCTAATGGATTATTCCC
>JBDRDG010000251.1:0-2017 GCA_043821045.1 Candidatus Omnitrophota bacterium
AAAGAACAAGGCAAAATTACGGGATTTCAAGGTCTTTTTTCTCAACGGCTCAACGGGTTGAGCCGTTGAGCCGTTGAGCCGTTTTTGGCTTTTATATTGGTTTCACGGATTCAGACATAACCTTGCCCCATCCTTTATAATCCGCGTGAATCCGCGCATCAATTCGCGTCTATTCGCGGTATAAATTGGACCCCGTTAGAAAGTTTGGCCATATTAAATGATTGTCCAAATAAGCGGGCGATTTTGCCTACGGCTTTAAATGTGGTAATCCCTGTTTTGTAATAAACTTCTAACGGGGTGCATAAGTTAAGATACATATTGCAGTCCCTGGAAGAAACAGGGATATGCAAGTACACCGATTATCCTACCATGTCCGAGGATTTGTCAGTTTAGCCGATGATGCCATACGATGGACTCGTATGATAACAGAAAAAGCTAAACACAAATTAAAAGTTTTAATCTTTTGGCAACGGTATGGTTTGGCAGCAGCCATGTCCGCCTATGAGATATCCGAGCGCACTCTCTATGGCTGGCAAGCTAAATTAAAGAAAGGCAAAGGTCGTCCCGAGTTCCTAAACGATAAGTCCAAAAGACCTAAGGCCGTCAGACAGAGACAATGGCCCGATCAGATAAAAGATCAGATTAAAAAATTAAGAAAAGAGCATCCAAATCTGGGCAAAGAAAAAATATATATCTTGCTCCAACCATACTGCCAAGCTAATAACTTAAAATGTCCGTCCGTTTCCACTATCGGTAATCTGATCCGCGACTTGGGGGGATTAAGAATGTTCCCGATTAAAGTTCGCCATAATGGTCGGATTGTCCCCATAAAGAGAGCTAAGGTTATCCGTAAGCCTAAACATTTCATTGCTGCCTATCCGGGCCATTGCGGTTCATTTGATACCATTGAAAAACACATCCACGGCTGCCGGCGATACATTTTAACCTTTACGGATTTGTATTCCCGCTTTTCTCTGGCCTGGGCGACTAACAGCCACGCATCAAAAGCGGCTAAAGAATTCTTTGGGCTAACGACTTTCTTGTTTCCCTTCCCGCTAGAATATATCTTAACCGATAATGGCAGTGAATTTAAAAAACACTTTGACATGGAATTGAAGCGGTTGCATAAAGAACATTGGCATACTTATCCCAAGCAGCCCAAGATGAATACGCATGATGAACGCTTTAACCGCAGCCTGCAGGAAGAATATATTGATTATCATGAGCAAGAGCTTCTAGATCCAACCTCCTTCAATGTCGGCTTAATGAAACATCTGCTGTGGCACAATACCGAGAGACCGCACTTTGGCATTAATCTTAAAACACCCGTTGATTTTATTACTAACCATAATCCAGTTGACTGCAATATGTATTTGACTAATACAAGGGCTTGACAGAATTTTTTTGCCGAGTAGAATATAGATGTTAGCCATAATAGAAAATTATATGTAAAAACACATTTTTACATACAGCCAGCTTAGCTGGCTCGTGAAGATTTGGTGGTATTTTTTGCCCGCTTCTTCGCGGGTTTTCTTATACCGCTGATTCACGCAGATGCTAACAAACCGCGGATACACGCGGAGCTAAAAAAGGAAAGAACTTTAACAATAGAAGACCCGCTCGCCATCGCTACGCTTAGGCGTTAGCGGGCGAGCCTTTGAATTTCCAATAATTCCATTCACCCTATTAAATAATCGCGAAGCGATTCCTGCAAAGCAGGATTTAACAGGGTAAACAATAGTTTATAATTTTCCACAACAGTAACAACTGATAGAAATAAACTTTTTGTCATGCCGAACTTGTTTCGGCATCTAGGTCCTGAAATAAATTCAGGACGACAAAGAGAAAAGTTAGTTTCTTTTAGTTGTCTCGTAAGAACGCAGATTGACGCGGAATTGAAAAACACGCGGATTGACGCGGAAAGAAATTTCCACTGATGTTCGCGGTCGAAGTTTTGCGTTATTCTGTGTTTATTTTGAGAGTTTGATCCTGGCTCAGGATGAACGCTGGCGGCGTG
>JBDRDG010000252.1:0-7291 GCA_043821045.1 Candidatus Omnitrophota bacterium
ATCAGTAACAACAGCAAAAAGAGTATACTTTTCTTTATAGTATCTCTTATAATCGGCGGCGAGGCCGCAGGGAAAAGCTTGGGTAGCAACAACAATATCGGGCTTAAATTCGTTCATTAAAGAGGAAAATTTTCTAAACACCATCCTGTTTATGATTGACTTCCATGGTGTAAGCCGGTTAATAATATTCTTGTGGTCATAGAACCTTCCCCATAGATGCGGGAAGCGCTTAATCGTCATGCCATAAAAAAAATTCACAATAACTTCCGACCGCGGATAAACATAGCCAAAACCGTTAATATTCAATATTTTATTATTGGGGTTCCTAAAATACAGAGCTTCACGTATATTTTGGCTGGCTTTCTTATGTCCGCCAAATTCGGAAATATGAAGGATAAGAATTCTTTTCATATCGACTATCTCACTACCGAAGGAAAGACACCAACTGGCCCAAAAGTTTGTTCAATTACAGTCTTATCAACTGTTATACGATAAAATATATTTATCGATTTTCGTTCACAACTCATGTAACTACAAGGGCTTAGTTATATAATCCATACCCCCAGTTTCTTTGCTTTCTCACGACAGCCATATTCGGTTCTACCGGTAATCATTATACTATAAAATATAACGATTTGTCGAAAAATTTAATTGACCCAATCAAAAATAAAAATTACCTTCGCGAAGAGATTACGGGGAAAAAACCGAATTTATAAAGTTTCTAACAGAAAACTCGGGCAATTAGTTTTGATAAGAGAGCAAATTCTTCAAGATTTTTCCGGCGCGATTCGTAGCGGTAATGTAAAAAAAGTACCTCGAGAGGAAAAATAAAAGTCATGAATCAAAAAGCCCGCTGATTATCTCTGAAAGGGTAGGATGGATAAAAAGCATCTTTTTTAGCTGAGAAATGGTTGTTTTCTGACGTATGGCGAATGAAAACAGGCCGATTAATTCCGCCGCGAGCTGGGAAATAACAGACGCGCCAATAATTGTATCATCCTTATCAAAAAGCACTTGGATAAATCCATCGGTATCAGAGTATAAGAAAGCCGAAGAAAATCTTAAAAAATTTGATTTTATTATTTTATAGGCGATATTTTTTTTCTTTGCTTCTTCCTCCAATATGCCGACAAAGGCTGCCTGCGGTTGAGTAAAGACGCACTCCGGCAATCCGTAATAATCTCCCAAACAGTCGTTACCGACAATATTTTCGACGGCAATACTCCCTTGTTTATCGGCCACATAAGCAAGTAACTTTTGCCCGGTTATGTCGCCGCAGGCAAAAATATTTTCTGCGCTGGTATGAAGGCGTTCATCAACTGTCAGCCATCCCTGGTCGTCTTGACGTAAACCGGCGGCTTTATGATCTAAATCAGCCAAATTAGGACGCCGGCCGAGCGCATAAATAATCATATCGAACTGTTTGCGGTCATACTGAATGAAATCCTGTGATAAACGTATTGCCACGCCTTTTTTCTCAAGAATCGTCTGAAGACGCCGGCTTAGATATTGATCGAGACTGGGTAATATCCGCTCTTCTTTTTCAATAACTAGAACTTTTTTACCGAGATTATGGAGAAAACAGGCCGTCTCTAGACCTATATAACCGGCACCGACAATAAGAATATTATCGGGTAACTCCTCATGAGAAAAAATATCGTCAGCAAAAACAGCCGGTTGATTATCAAGGGAATAAATGGACTGGGGAATTGACCCTGTTGCTACTATAATATTTTTCGCCTCGATTTCTTCACTGTTAACCGCGAGGTGATTGCTATCGATAAACTTTGCTCTTCCCCACAAAAAATCGATGCCTTTTCTCTGAAGATAAGAGATAGCGGAAGATTTAATCTGAGCTATCAAATCTTGTTTACCCTGATGGATAAGTTTAAGATCGGATTTGTATTTTGACTGTTCTAAGTAATATTTCGCCGGGATACATCCTTTATTTAGGCATGTGCCGCCGAAATTGCCGGAAGTATAATCAATGATCGCGGTTTTTAATCTATAGTGGTTTGCTTGCCTTGCGGCAGCAATACCTGCCGGCCCTGATCCGATTATAACCAAATCATACATTGTCGCAATCCTCGGCATATAACATATTTAATATCAACATGTTAGGTAAATGGAATCGTGGCGGATGCCAGCTTAATTTAGGAAACTAATCAGATCCAAACTATTGTTATAATCCCAAAGCCTCTAGGGCTCGGCGGAAATCACTGGCCGCTTTCGCCAGTTGTTTTCTCTCGTGAGAAGAAAGGTCAAGTTGCAAAACTTTTTCCATGCCGCGGCGGTTAATAACACAAGGTACTCCCAGACATATATCGGATAAACCGTATTCGTTTTTCAGCAACACGGAAACCGGCACGATAGCGTTTTGATTAAAAACCACGGCTTCAATTAGTTTACAACAGGCTAGAGCAGGAGCAAATTGAGCGCTGTGATTCTTTAAATAATCAACAATGGTTTTCCCGCGCGATTTGACTTCCTCAACGGCTTTATCGATCTGTTTTCTTGACACTATTTTTGACAGCGCTACCCCTCCGATATTCGCAGCAAAAGACAGCGGGATCATATCTTTACTGTGCGGGCCGATTACAACAGCATCTATATTTTGAGGCGAAATTTTGGCCCTTTTATAAATAATATTCACGAATCGCGCCGTATCCAGAGACGAGCCCATGCCTAATACCCTGCGCCGCTCAAACCCCGTATATTTCCTCACTACGTATGTAATCAAATCCAAAGGATTAGTAACGACAATGACGATGGACATTGGCGACAACTTTTTGACATCCTTCGCGATTTTCATGGCAATCTGGCTGTTAGTCTTTGCCAGATCAAGTCGAGTCATTCCTTCTTTGCGCGCCAGACCGCAGGTAACAACGATAATATCGGAATTTTTAATACAATGAATATCTCCCGTGGCGATGATTTCTGTGTCAAAAGCCGACAACCCCCTTGTATCCTCTAAATCCAAAGCGATACCTTGGGCCAGATTAGGTGCGATGTCAACGAGAATCAGTTGAACCACTGGCAGACGCTGTAAAATATTGAAAGCAAGCGTACTGCCGACCAGACCGCTGCCAATAATTGATATTTTATTAATCATCAGCTTTTGAATTATTTAAGACGAAATCCGCCTACAGATAGAGCCGATTACTCTAACTTTTTAACCTTTCTTGTGATTGCTTCCGCCATCTCTTTTGTGCCTACGGCAGAGGGGTCATTACGGTTGCTTTTTAGATCGTAAGTAACAAATCTCCCCTCTTTAATGACTTCTCTCACAGCCGATTCTAACAAAGAAGCTTTTTCTTTCTCCCCTAGATATTTAACCATCATTGCCGCTGAAAGGATTGTAGCAGCAGGATTGACCTTATTTTTACCGGTGTATTTTGGCGCCGAACCATGAACCGGTTCAAAAACAGCTATGTCGTTTCCGATATTTGCTCCCGGAGCCACGCCTAAGCCGCCTACCAGACCGGCGCATAGATCGGAGATAATATCGCCGTAAAGGTTAGGTAATACCAAGACATCAAAGTTCCCGGGACGTAAGACAAGCTGCATACAGAGGTTATCAACTATAATATCGCCGGCAGTAATTTTAGGATAAGCTTTAGCCTGTTCATAGAAAGCAGTGAGAAATAATCCATCGGTAGCTTTTAAGATATTGGCTTTGTGTACGCAGTAAACTTTTTTACGCTTTTCTCTTGCGGCAAAATCGAAAGCGAAATCGGCAATCCGCTTTGATGCAAAGAGCGATATCGGTTTTATTGAAATTGCGCTATCGTAACGTATCTCTACACCGGCTGCCGCTGAGATATTTTCGATAATCTTCCCTGTTTTTGCCTCGCCATAATTAAACTCAATGCCGGCATATAAATCTTCGCTGTTTTCTCTCACAACTACGATATCGACAGGGGGATGAACGTTTGAGGCCATGCCGGAAAAAGTACGTACGGGACGCAGGCAGGCAAAAAGTTCCAGTTTCTGCCTTATCGCTACATTAACCGATCTAAAACCGCTGCCAACGGGAGTAATTACCGGGCCTTTTAAAGCGACTTTATTTCTACGAATAGACTGTAATGTTTCTTCGGGAAGATAACTGCCGGTTTTGATAAAGGCCGGTCCCCCGGCGTAAGCAATTTCCCAAACAATATCTAAATTAAGGGCATCAACACAATTACGGGCCGCTTCGGTAACTTCCGGCCCGATACCATCACCGGGTATAAGTGTTACTGTATAGGACATTGATTAGTTTCCTTTTTTAGCGCGAATCCTGGCTTAATTTACCGTATTTGGCTAAATAGTTAATAATACCACTTTCTTTAATCAACTCGCGGCGGAAATTATCAAAAGGCGGGAATTTTATTAAGTTATCATCTCCATCCTTATAAATAATTCCCTTATCTAAATCTAGAGTAATTATATCCCTTTCCTCCAGGCAAGCTGTATCGGCTTCAATTAACGGCAAACCAATATTGAAAGCGTTGCGGTAAAAAATCCTTGCGAAGTTTTTTGCGACAACACACAAAATACCGGCCTCTTTTATCACCCAGGGAGCCTGTTCACGCGAAGATCCCATACCGAAGTTACTGCCACCGACAATAATCGCTTTTTTGTTTTTAATTTCATTGTAGAATTTTGGGCGTATATCCTCAAAAAGATACTGTGCCAGCTCTTTCATATCAGTAATCGAAAACTTATACCTGCCGGATATGATCAAATCGGTATTAATATCATTTCCGAATTTGAATACTTCTCCTTTAATCTTCATGATTTACTAAACCTTCCTATAAACTCTCAAATTCCGTGACATTTTTTACTTTGCGCAGGGCCGTTTCTTTTGTTATCTTGCCTTTGCGGAAAAGTTCTTTTAGGCATTTATCCATCGTATGCATGCCATGCTGTGCCCCCATCTGAATCAAAGATGGTATTTGAGCTACTTCGCCTTCGCGGATTAGATTCCTTATGCCCGACGTCGCCATTAAAATTTCCGTAGCTAACAGCCTTCCTTCGCCGGTGATATGTGACAGAAGCAGTTGTGAAATGACTCCCTGAAGACAATCGGCAAGCTGGACACGAACCTGTTTCTGCTGATGGGGAGGGAAAACATCGATTATACGCTGAATAGTCTGCGGCGCGTCGGGCGTATGTAATGTGGCCAAGACTAAATGCCCGGTTTCCGCTGCCGTAATCGTGGTCGAGATTGTCTCTAGATCGCGCATTTCGCCGACTATGATAACATCGGGATCTTGTCGTAATGCCCGGCGTAAGGCTTCGGGAAAAGAATTTGTATCGGCATATACTTCCCGTTGTTTAATTACACTCTTGATATTGGTATGGATATATTCAATCGGATCTTCGATGGAAATAATAATCTCCTCCCGTTCTTTGTTTATGACATTGACCATTGCCGCAAGCGTGGTGCTTTTTCCGGTTCCTGTCGGGCCCGTTATTAAAACCAAACCGTTGGGCCGTCTGATTAAATCGTAAGCAACGGATGGCACGCCCAGTGCGTCTAAGGAAGGAATTTTTGAAGGTATTCGCCGGAAAGCGGCTTCTATATTTCCTTTTTGATAATGCACATTGACGCGAAAACGGTCATAACCGGGAATGGAAAATGAAAAATCAAGCTCTTTTTCACGTTCAAAATAGGCTTTTTGATCATCGTTGAGAATACTGTAAACAAGAAAACGCGTCTCGTCCGGCGGCAATGCCTTAAGATCTGTAACTTGCAGTTTTCCGTCAATTCTCAATACAGGAGGGCTATTAACCGCTATATGGATATCGCTAGCGTGGTGTTCCATAGATAACTTGAATAAAGAATTCATATCAATCATTTTATGTCCTCCTTTTAAACAAAGGCATCTAAAAATCCTTTTATCTTATCGTGCTAGCGCCTTAGATAACTGCGCGGATCGGTTATTTTACCGCGAAGCGCTGACGCCGCAACCGTTGCCGGCGACGCCAAATATATTGAGGCTAAAGGATTACCCATCCGCCCTTTAAAATTTCTATTAGCCGTGGATACAACTATATCGCCATCGGCCGGCACGCCCTGGTGTGTCCCGACACAAGGACCGCAGCCCGGCGGTAATACTACTGCCCCCGACGCGAGAAAGACTTTTATGAGACCTTTTTTTAATGCTTCACTATATATCTTTCTTGAAGCCGGGGCGATAAAAAATTTTATATCCTTACGAATCTTCCTGCCGCTAAGAATATTCGCCGCGATGGTTAGATCTTCAACGCGGCCGTTTGTACAAGTCCCCAAATATGCCTGGTTAATTTTAGTGCCTTTTATTGATTCGAGAAACGCGCCGTTATCAACCGTATGAGGCTTGGCGAGGTAAGGGGTCAATTTAGAAATATCAAACTCGATTATTTTTTCGTAAACCGCCGTTTTATCGGGATAAACCGGCCGGCATTTTTTTACATTTATCTTTTTTAGGAAACGGAAAACTTTTACGTCGGGCGGTATGATACCGCATTTTGCGCCAAATTCTATACTCATATTAGTAATCGTAAGCCTTGCATCCAATGAAAGTTTATCGATCACCTCTCCGCCGAACTCAACAGCCTTATAGGTAGCGCCGTTAGCGGTTAACTTGCTTATAACATATAGAATAATATCTTTGCTAAAGACACCGAAAGGCATCTTGCCTTTAAGAATTATTTTATAAGTAGCCGGAACTTTAAACCAATTTTTCCCCGTGATCATAGTTACAGCTAAATCAGTTGATCCTACGCCAAAAGCAGCGGCACCGAAGGCGCCGGCGGTTGAAGTATGGGAATCAGCACCGAGGATTAACCTGCCCGGATGGACAAAACCTTGCTCAATGACAAGCTGATGCGATATGCCGCAGCCGACATCATAAAGAAGAGTTCCTTGTAAAGCGGAGAAATCCCGCATAGTTTTATGGATGGTTGAAACGCGTATATTAGGCGAAGGGGCGCTATGGTCAATAAACATAGCGTATTTCGCGGGGAAGACTATTTTGCGGCCAATCTTTGATAAGGCGTCAAGGACTAAAGATGTCGTGCCGTCCTGGGAAAAACAAAAGTCAACCTTACATATACCTACTTCTTCTGCCTTAAGCCGGCTTTGCCCATGAGCAGAAAGTATCTTTTCTATTATTGTTTTTCCCATATATATTCAGCATACGGTATAGTTATGAACCTGTGTTCTACTTCTCCTTCTTAAAAATATTTCTTATCCCGCTGACAAAGCCTTTTTTCGATTTGTCTTCTTGAGAAGATTCATCACCGGAAGTTTTCTCCTTACCCT
>JBDRDG010000253.1:0-3761 GCA_043821045.1 Candidatus Omnitrophota bacterium
GGACCGGATGCAAAGAGACTGTGTTTAAGGGGCATTTTTGTATCGCTGACACTAATTCCAAATAGTCTACCAGCGGCTGGCTGTTTTCTTTACTACAGACCTCTTGCCGGAATATTCTTTCTAAACGAAGTTTATATCCCAGTTTGAGCAACGATGTTTTTAGCGCGAGAAAAAACTCAGAAAACACGGCCCTGTTTTCTTGACGTTTATGAACCATTACCTCTTCCAAACTCTTCGCCCGCCGATAAGTTTCATCGCGTTCTGATTCCGCCTTTAACTCTCTATCTATAGAAACAAAACCCCCGCCTACTCTATCAATAAACTGCGCGATTGTTTTCTTGCCGTTCACGGGCTTTGTTACCCTGTCTATTCCCGACAAAACATTGTGTAAAATTTCTCTGTCGGCGATAAAGGAAACGGCGTCAAGGCCGGTAACAACGCCAAACGACCCGTCCGGATACGGTAAATATTCCCAATCGCCCCTGACAAAAAGGCTGATTTCCGGAAAATGCTCTTTCGAAACACTTAACAACTTCTTCATAAAATCAAAACTAACAATCCGGCTCCGATCCCCCCTATCCACCACACCATACCAGAAACCGCCGCCGGCACCGATATCCAGGACTAACTCGCCGGAAGCTGCCGTAGAAACACGTCTCCACGCCTCTTTCAACGCGGCTCTTAACGCGTTATCAACTAACACCCTGCTATGCCGGAAATTGTAATAATTGCGGTGGCTCCATCCGCGCCGGATGCGCACAAACACATCCATCCCGCCCTGTTGCTTAGGCACAAGAGTTAAAGTTGCTTCAGCGCCCAATTCAGTCGTAAACTTAATGGCCAACGGCTCTTTAAACGTGACCTGTTCTGATTTGTTAATAAGAAGCCTTTTAAGCAAGCATAACACACCCTCAACAAACTCAATATAATAGATTAACTGTTCTTGCATTTGGATAACATCTATTACATAATCTTCTTCCTCATGAAGTGAGAAAAGAATCGCATAGTGACTTAACAGCGCCTCTATCCTTGTTTCAATTGGATACTCTCGCCTTGCCGGCTCCCACTCAAGGCCGCCGTACCGCTTCTTTAACTCTTCTGTTATCTCCCTGACTTCTGCTTCAGGCACTCCTTCCCGCCGTAACAACCCTGGCATCTCCCGCATAAAAAGGTTGAATATAATACGGCCTAAGGCGTAATTTTCGTGAAACTCCTGCGTAAAAACCTCTATGGCCGCGACTCTTCTTATAACGTCGCCGGCATCTAAAGCACCGCCGTTAGACATTGGGCTACTTACCCCATATCTTTCTTTTAACTCACCCCTATCTTCTCTCTCTCTTAACTGAGGTATTCTATATAAATCCAAATCATCAAATAATTCTCTTAAGCCGCAGGGAACGGCTGGAGTGTGTTTAACTAAATAGGTAATTCTATGTATACGTTCATCATCGGGATTTTCGGCAATTTCTTTAAATTTCCGGCCATCGCCGATAAAAGTAAGTATCTCTTGTCCCGGCCAGCGCGGGGCAGAAATTAAGTTCACATTTATCGGGAAAGCGATCACCTTGAAAACTTGGTTAGTGATATCCCGCAGCTCTTTTATGTGTTGAATGGCTAAAAGATGTTCTTCGGGGATACCGGCTGAGATCAACCCGCTTAAGACTTGAATAAACTCCTCCTCAATAATATTCAGTCTTTCCATACAAGCCAAAATCTTTCCGAGTGAATCCGCGCTAAAATCAACTTGCTCCACAAAAACTTTTATGCTCTTGGGGATAGACATCCCAGGCCAGAGATAATCGGAAGAAGGTAAGATACTCTGCTTTTCTCCGGACTTGGCTGTTTTAGCCTTAAAGAACCGCAAGCAATACCTTTGATACGTCAATATATCCCTTATCCGCGTCTCCATGCTCTGATCCAAATAATTATTTTTTTCTGAAAAGCTTAAACACTCTCTTAAATCAAAGATGAACCTGAATAATATTTCAAAAATATTCCCTCTGCGATTTAAGCTAAACCCTAAATGTGACTGATACCTCGCTGTCTCTACGGCTATTGTTTGAAATAAATCTCGCATTCCTTGAATAAGGTCTTGTCCCTCCTTCCACGAAGACAACGGCGACGCGGCGCGGCTGGTGTGACGTTGCAAAGAACTGCTTACCTGTTTTTCAGCAATTAGCGAAAAAATAGTTACGTCTTGATAAATTTCGTCTCGAGCTATGGATGGATCGAACCCGTCATCCATTCCACGAATTGGATCATAAGTGACTTTATTGAATCGCCGGTTTCGCAACCGCGAAACGCCACTTAAAAATTCGGCCACTACCGGAACACCCTCCTGTTTAGAAACACCTCTAACGGCAATCCTCTCAACCCGCGTAACATAGCCAAACTCTTTTAATAAACCGGTAACGCTATCCATAAAATCGTTGTACACTTTGAGCCAGACCGCATTGAGAATCAGTCTATTTTCTCGCTCTTTCTCTCTCTGCCCAGACATCATTAATTCTTGAACTTGATTAGTTAGTTCCTGTATTCTCGTTCGCGTCTTTTCATCACAAAAGCCTTGGCCAAACTTATCAATCACTTGATAAACCACTTTTTGGCCGTCTACCGGTTTCGCCACCCTATCAAGCTCTATCAAGAATCTCTTAAGCGTATCTCTATCTCTAATAAACGAGAGGGCGTTAAGCCCGACGACTACAGCAAACGTATTATCCTCAAAAGGAAGATTGCCCCAGTCACCTCGCACACATTGTATCCCCGGCGTAGTATTCCTGGCCATGATCAACAGTTGTTGCATGAAGTCAAAAGAAACAACGTGATGGTAAAGTTTCTCATCTAACGCGCGATACCAAAACCCGTCGGCAGCGCCAACATCAAGGATTAACTCATCCTCCCTACCGCTTACTGCGGTATTTAAAGCGGTTCTTAAGCAGGAAACCAACGGTTCATATATCGCGACCCGATTATTTCTACTAATGCCGTAGGCCATCCGGCTCCACCCACGAACATTATCTACAGTAGACATCCTTCCGCTGTTTTGAAATACCAACTCTAGTTCCGCATCAGAGCCAAATTCAGTAGTAAACCTAAACACTACAGGTTCACTTAAATTAAGCCTATCGGAATCTGTAAAAGCAACCTGCCTTAGAAACTGATAGACTCCCTCTACAAACTCAATAAAAGTATCTAGATGAAACTGCAACTGCTCCATTTCTCCTGATAGCGACGGATGAGATTGCCGGTATATTTTTCGATAAACCTCTAACATAAAGACTATTTTTCCTTTGAAAGTCTGGCTGGAAATATTTTGCCAGATAACAAATGCATACGCCTTTTCTATATGCTTCTTAATATTCTGAGCTTTATCCAAAGATAATCCGTTATTTGTTAAAATATCAGGAATATCTTTGATAAACAAACTAAGAAGTATAAAGGCAAGGCTATCGGCACCAGTACATTCACGCAAGAAATGTTCAACTCTACTAATCGTTTTATCAACATCTGCCGTTTCAATCTCAGCTAGATTACCTACCGCAACCGAACTGCTCGCCCCGTTAGAACAAACCCCCGCGGTTTGTTTTGGGTGATTCTTAGGGTTTGCGAGGGAACTGCTGGTTATCTGCATGCGGGTAAATTGCGGATTACAGATTGCAAATCGCACATTTGGGGTTGTAGATAGCAGACAGACAATAGGAAATAGGAAATCGCGGATAAAAAATAGTGATTCGCCGCCGGCAACAGCCGGCGGGGCTTGG
>JBDRDG010000254.1:0-2091 GCA_043821045.1 Candidatus Omnitrophota bacterium
CGGGCATTAATGCGCGTAAGGTGATCTGCTTCATTTATCTTTCTACTCTTAACCCACTCATCAATCAACTCTTTTTTATAGCCTTCTTTGCGTATTTGATTAATCAAATCGCGTATATCAGAAGGTAAATTTGAATCGGTAGATTTGTATTCTTTACCGTCAATATTTAAGATGATGATATTATCAGAATTTTTTGCTTTTTTAACTTTTCTTTCATCCGCCGCCTTTAAGGCGACACCACAGGCCCAGCAGTTTAACTTATCTGCTTGATTCATCGTGCCGCATACGCACCTTTTAAGCAGCCTTGAGCGTTCCTGAAAATCTTCGGCAAATTTGGTTTTAAGGTTGTGTTTACAAAAGGAGCATGAATCTACTTCGGCTGCATTTTCCATGCCGCAGTAAGGGCATATAATAAAGTAGTTGATAGTTGCCTGCGCGGTTTCTTCCGAAGTAATCTTATCAATAAGGCTGAACTCAATTTTTTTATCACCGATCTCTAAGCGCTCGAAACGCCGGGAAATTCGTAAACCATGTTTTATATCGGCGTCAGCGGATAAATTTTCAAGTTTCTCAAAACGATTAAGGATCCTCTTAAACATTAAAATTCAAGCTTTCTTTCTTTTTTCTCCGGTTTCTTTGCCGAGGCTACTAGCACGGCGGGCTCTGTACTTGGCCCAATTCCGTAATTCTTCGATACTTTCCTTCATTGTTACTGATAAAGGCACGCTTTCCTCGATATTTCTTAATATATCCTGGGTATTTATATCCCGGTTTTCCAAGAAAGCGTCATAGAGGGATGATATGGTTGCCTGTTCAATTTCTGCACCGCTAAATCCTTCACTTTTTTTAGCCAACAGCTCTAAGTCGAACTTATCCGACTGCCTCTTTCTTTTTTTTATGTGAATTGAGAATATGTCCTTTATTTCCTGCCTGGCCGGCAAATCTACAAAGAATATTTCGTCAAACCTGCCCTTGCGCATTAGTTCAGGCGGGAGTAGTTGGATATTGTTGGCAGTAGCTATGACAAATACCGGGGCGGTTTTTTCCTGTAACCAGGTTATAAATGTGCTAAAGACCCGGGCAGTTGTTCCGGCATCCGAGAATGTCGAGCTTTGCACACCGGCTAAGCCTTTTTCTATCTCATCGATCCAGAGGATTATAGGAGCTAAGGATTCTGCGGTTTTAATCGCACGCCGCATATTTTCCTCTGAAGAACCAACTATTCCGCTAAAAACTGCTCCAATGTCCAATCTTAAAAGCGGCAGCTTCCAGAGGCTGGCAACAGCTTTGGCAGTTAAACTCTTTCCGCAGCCCTGGACACCTATAAGAAGTATTCCTTTTGGGGGCGGTAATCCGAACTCCTGCGCTTTTTGTGTAAACGCTACACCCCTTTTACTTAACCATTCTTTAAGGCAGTCTAAGCCCCCTACGCTGGCAAATTCTTCTTGAGACTGGTAGTATTCCAAAAGCTTGCTCTTGCGTATGGCTTGTTTCTTCTCTTCCAATACCTTATCAATATCATTAATATCGAGTTTTCTATCTATAACCACTGCCCGGGCAAATGCGTTTTCTGTCTCACTGCGGGTCAAACCCAGTGCCGCCTTAACCAACCTTTCTTTAATTTCATCAGGCAGATCTATGGTTATCTCGCGGTTTTTAGAAAGCACCTGTATTATATTATCGAGTAATTCGGTTATTTCATCATAATTAGGTAAATCATAATCGACAACAACAAGTTCTTTTTCCAGTTCAACAGGTACCGTAAGTACGGGAGAAAGAATAAGTAATGTTTCATAGGTATTTTTAAGGTTTCCCACTAGGTCCCTTATTTTACGCACAATGGTCTGATCATTTAGATAAGAGTGGAAATCCAAAAAAATAAAAAGTGCCGGTTCAGGAAACTTTTCTACGTAGTTTAAAGCATTGATCGGGTCGCGCGTGGCATCATCTACCTTAGACGGTGGATCCTCTAAGGCAAATATTCCGCGAGTAACCGACCAGATTAATAATCTTTTTTGCCTCTGGGTAGCCAGCTGTTTTAATCGCTCCATAATGCGCATTTCTTCCCAGCTTATAACGTAAATCAACGGA
>JBDRDG010000255.1:0-5618 GCA_043821045.1 Candidatus Omnitrophota bacterium
TAATAATAGTTTTAGGAGTCGAAAAAGAAGGAGGAGGGATGGAAGAACTTAAATTCACCAAAACACATGAGTGGGTTAAGATAGAGGCTGACATTGTTGTTATCGGTATAACCGATTACGCTCAAAGGGAACTAGGTGATATTGTCTTTGTTGAATTGCCTTTGAAAGGAGATAAGTTAATTCAAGGCAGGCAATTTGCCACAGTCGAATCGACTAAAGCTGCTGCCGAAATTTATGCCCCTTTAACTGGCGAGGTCGTTGAGATAAATGGTAATTTGGCGGCTGCTCCCCAATTGATTAATGAAAGCCCCTTGGATAAAGGGTGGATGGTGAAGATTAGATTAGAAGACAGCGGTCAGCCGGCTGATTTATTGACTGAAAGTGAATACAGAGAATTTATTGATAAAGAGAGTAAATGAAATAAACCCCTGTTGGCATGCCTTATATTCTTAATACCCCTTGGCAAATAAATGAGATGCTTGCCGATATCGGTCTGCCTGATATTGATGCCCTTTACGACTCTCTTCCCCCAAAGATTAAAACAAAGCATATCGATATAGCGGCGGGATTAAGTGAAATGGAATTAAAAAAAGTTCTTAGCCGTTTATCGTCGCGCAATAAGACAGCCGGTAGTTTTAACTCTTTTTTGGGCGCGGGTGTTTATGACCATTATATTCCTTCCGCCGTTAAACATCTTGCGTATCGCTCCGAATTTTATACGGCATATACGCCTTACCAGCCGGAGTGTTCCCAAGGAATCCTGCAGGCGATTTATGAATACCAGACATTTATTTGCCGCTTGACCGGAATGGATGTAACTAACGCCTCTCTTTATGACGGAGCTACAAGCTTAGCCGAAGCGATACTGATGAGTTTGCGCATAACGGGAAGAAACCGGATTCTTATTTCCCGGACAGTACATCCTGAGTGCCGGAAGACATCCCTAACTTATCTTGGCAACTCAAATTATGAAGTTAAAGAGCTTACCTTTGACCGCTGTGGTGTAACCGATCTGGATCTGATAAAGGAAGAGCTAAAGAAAAAGCCGGCTTGTATAGCTATTCAAAGCCCTAATTTTTTTGGTCTTATTGAGGACATAGAGGAGATTGCCGTTTTCGCAAGAAAAGAAGGTGTGCTCCTTTTGCATCACACCAATCCCGTATCATTGGCTATTCTAAAAGAGCCGCTTAAAATGGGTGTTGATATAGTATCAGGTGACGGACAACCGTTAGGTGGCGAGATGAATTTCGGCGGGCCGACCTTTGGCTTTTTAGCCGCAAAGAACGCTTATCTGCGACAATTGCCCGGCAGGGTTGTCGGCAAGACAAAAGACAGAGATAACCGGACAGCCTTTTGTCTTACTCTTCAGACGCGCGAACAGCATATCCGCCGCCAAAAAGCCACGAGTAATATTTGTTCTAATCAGTCGTTAAATGCGATAGCGGCAGCGATTTATTTGTCTCTTTTAGGAAAAGATGGGTTTATTAATGTCGCTTCATACTCTTTGAATGCCGCCCACTATTTGTATGACCAGTTAAAAGAAATAAATAAAATCATCCTCCCTTTTTCTGGCCCTTTTATTAATGAGTTCGTTTGGCAGGTGCCGGATGCTGCCCGGATGCTTAGAAATCTAAAAAAGAAAGGGATCCTTGGCGGTTTTCGTATGGGAACGTTTTACCGTGAATTTAAAAACTGTATATTAACTGCCTGCACGGAAAAAAAGACTAAAGAAGATATTGAACAATTTGTCCGCGCGATTAAGGAGAGTATCGGTGGATAATACGAGTATTTTTGATAAATCAATCGCAAACCGTAAAAGCAATTTCTTTGAACATAAAAGTATCTCAATCAAGAAGAGCAAAGATATTCTTCCCGAAAAGTTTTTACGTAATGGCTTGGATTTACCGTCTCTGGGAGAGCTTGACGTAATCCGTCATTACACGCGTTTAAGCAGGAAGGATTTTTCTCTCGATGCCAATTTTTATCCTTTGGGTTCTTGTACAATGAAGTATAATCCAAAGGTAAATGAAGATATAGCCAATGTAGCGGGATTTTCTTCGCTTCATCCCTATCAGGACCAAAATCTTCTCCAAGGCGCTTTGGAGTTAATTTATGATTTAGAGAGGTTATTATGCGCGATCAGCGGTATGGCGCGGTTCAGTTTTCAGACGGCGGCCGGGGCCCATGGAGAACTGGCCGGAATGCTTATGATTAGTGCCTATCACAAGGTGAGAAAAGATAAACGTTATAAAGTAATTATACCTGATTCGGCCCACGGAACAAATCCTGCCACTGCCGCCATGTGCGGTTATGAGGCAGTAGTGGTAAAGAGTAATCCTTCCGGTTTAATCGATATCGACGATCTTTACCGTCTTGTTGATTGTGACCTGGCGGCAATGATGCTTACCAATCCTAATACTTTAGGTTTGTTTGAAGAACGGATCCTTGATATCAGTGATATTGTCCATAAGAAGGGGGGGGTTTTTTACTACGATGGCGCAAATTTTAACCCTTTGCTTGGTGTTGTCCAGCCGTCGCAAATGGGTTTTGATATTATTCATTTTAATCTTCACAAAACATTTTCAACTCCCCATGGCAGCGGTGGTCCCGGCGCGGCAGCTTTAGGAGTTACAAAAGATTTAGCCGAGTTTTTGCCCATTCCCCTTGTTGATAAAAAGGGGGATAAATTTTATTTTAATTACGGCCTTAAAAATACCATCGGTCAAATCAAGGCTTTTTACGGTAATTTTATGGTTTTAGTCAAAGCTTACTCTTATATATTACGTTTAGGCAGAGAAGGACTGAGGCGTGTGGCTGAAAACGCAGTGTTAAACGCGAATTACCTTAGGGAAAAATTAAAGAACGATTATGAACCTGCTTCTTTGAAACGCTGCATGCATGAGGTTGTTTTTTCCTGCGAGAATCAAAAAGCTATGGGAGTTAGCGCCCTCGATATTGCCAAACGCCTTATTGATTTTTCCATCCATCCGCCGACGATGTATTTCCCCCTGATTGTTAAAGAAGCGTTAATGGTTGAACCGACGGAAAGCGAGAGTAAAGAGACTCTTGACCGCTTTATCGGGATAATGAAAGATATTAATAATGAAATCAAGCTTAGTCCCGAAAAAGTCACGAAAGCACCGCTTTCTGCTGGGGTCAGCCGTGTTGATGAGACCCTTGCGGCACGTTGTCCCAATGTAAAATGGCAAGAAGATGGCGAATAATAGTTGATCATCCTTGTTGTGGTTTCTACAACATGGCTAAGGATGAAGTCCTCTCTAAATTCTACGAGGGCGCGAATGTCCCTACTTTGCGGATATACCGGTGGCAAAGGCCGTTTGTATCTTTGGGGTATTCGCAGAATGCCGCTGCCGTTATAGATATTGAGTCTTGTGATAATTTAGGCGTTGGTGTTGTCCGCAGGATTACTGGCGGTTTTGTTTTTTTCCATAACGATGAGTTGACTTACAGCCTCATCTGCCATAAAGATGATTTGAACCTGCCGCGGGGGGTCAAGGATTCTTATAAAACTTTAAACCAGTTCTTACTCAATTTTTATTATCGTTTTAACCTTAAAGCTTCATTTGCCTGCGACATAGTAAGAACCCAGGATAGACCGCCCGGTGGTAATTTCTGTCTATCTTCTTATGAGCCATTCGATATCTTAATCGACGGCAAGAAAATAGGCGGCAACGCCCAGCGCCGCAGCCGGGAGATTATTTTCCAGCACGGCTCTATACCGCGTTCATTTGATTGTAAAATGATCGCCGCTTTGATTAAAAAACAGGATGCTTTATGCCGAAACGGCTTTACGTCACTTGATTTAATTACTGGCGAGAGGACAGATTTCTCCAAGTTGCGCGATATTTTTTTAGAGTGCTTTAGCGAGAAGTTCAATGTAAGTTACAGTTATGGATATTTGAACAACCGAGAGTCTAATCATTTGACCCAGTTAATCAAGACAAAGTATTTGTCAAGTGAATGGAATCTTAAATAGCGGATAGCGTATAGTTTAATAATAGATGCGGATCTGCGCGGAAATTTACGCGGATACACGCTGAATTTGTTTTCCATTATTGTTAATTTTAAAAGTTTTATGAGGTAAATATAGAATAACCAAGACACAAGAAACAATAACCAATGACCAAAATCCAATAACCAAACAAATTCTCGATACTCGATCCTAGATGCTCGATACTCGTTTATCTAGAATCTGTATCTGGGGCCGAGGATTCATGATCTAGTAACGAGGATCTAGCATCGAGAATCTAGGATCAAAAGAATGGTGATTGGAATTTGTTTGTATCTTGTTGCTTGGTTATTGGTTATTTTTAAATGAAGATGACATTTTGAATTAGTTGATACTATACGCTATCCGCTAAACGCTAATTATAAGGGTTGATTAATGAAGAAAGCTCCTTGGTTAAATAAAAAAATAAATTTGCGCGATTGCCGCCGGATAAAAACTCATGCGCGCGATATGGCGATAAACACGGTGTGTCAAGAAGCCTGTTGCCCCAATATTTCAGAGTGTTTTTCACGCGGTATCGCTACCTTTATGATTCTCGGCAATATCTGTACAAGAAATTGTGCTTTCTGTGCGGTCAAACATGGTAAGCCCCTGCCGCCTGATTACACTGAACCAGGCCGGGTACGGGAAGTTGTCCAGTCACTGCGTCTCAAACACGTTGTTATTACCAGTCCGACGCGTGATGACCTCGTTGATAAAGGGGCTGATTTATTTTATCGTACTGTCTTGTCTTTGCGCAGTTTGGCCGGCGTTGAAACAATTGAGGTTCTTATCCCCGATTTTTCTTTGGATGAGAGGGCAATAACAATGGTATTAGCGGCAAAACCTGATGTTTTAGCCCATAATATTGAAACCGTTGCCGTTCTTTATCAAAAGATACGGCCGGCGGCGATTTATCGGCGTTCATTGAAAGTTTTACAGATAGTTAAGGAACAAGACAAAATGATCTTAACAAAGTCGGGGATAATCCTCGGTTTTGGCGAAAAGGAGGAAGAAGTTATAGAATTGTTTCACGATTTAAGGTCGGTGCAGTGTGATTTTCTAACGCTTGGACAGTATTTGCAACCTTCTTTAAGGCACTATCCGGTTAAAGAGTATATCCCGGAATCTGTTTTTGCTAAATTAAGAAATGAGGCGTTATCTTTGGGGTTTAAGGCGGTTATGAGTGCTCCTTATGTGCGAAGTTCTTACCGGGCAGGAGAGTATCATATTAGAAATATCGCGCGATTATAAAATTTATCCCGACGCGATACACCTGAGGTTTCTTGCCGCGGATGGAAACGTGGTCGGGATAGCGGATGTAGGAAACCGCGGGCTTTCCCGCTTTCCTGTGTTTATTTATATAATGGGTTTGCGGGATCCCGGTATTTCGGGATAGCCCGCGGAGCTTCATTGATAAACAGAGAAGTTTCGTAAAATACACCGCGACTTACTTTATAATTTTAGAGGCAAAAATAAGAAATCCCGTGTGTGACGGGATTCTTTGTTCCGGCCGCGTGCGGTTAGGGCGGACAAGAATCCTTCGTGTTAATACTTCCAGGGTTTCAACGTTAGTAAACCCTTTTTCTTCCAAGCCGAACACAGTCTG
>JBDRDG010000256.1:0-2552 GCA_043821045.1 Candidatus Omnitrophota bacterium
TGCGAAACATGAAGAAGGCCGGAGATTTTCCTTATAGTCTCTAGTTCCCTGTCGTCAAGTTGATTGTCGGAAAAAGCAACTCGGAAAAGGTCTTTAATAATCGATAATTTAAATTTATAAGGCAGATTATCGCTTATCTCGCTGGTGAACTGGTATAGATCTATCCTATCTTTAGCGGCCCTTTCTACAGACGCTAAAATAACTTCTATATCCTTGTCTTGAATATTACTATATCTTTTAAGAACATCTTTGATCTTCTCCTCCTCTTGAGGCAAAAACTGCTCATCAGCCTCGGCTACTACCCACAGCAACACGCCTAAGGCTATTTTATCATCAACGACCTCATTAGAGGGCGTATTTACAGGATCTTCCCAAACCGATGAAACTACCGTTTTCCTGAAAGCATCAAAAAAACCGGCCATAATTCTCCTTTTTTTTCCCTGGAATTATTCTACTCGTCATTACATAAAAGACAAATATTTTATTCTAGTTAGGTAACCTGATATGTAAAAAGTTTTTGTTTGGCAAACGCGGCCGCATAATGGAATTGACCTTATCTTTATCGGTCCGTTGTGAAAACGCATATCCCCCTACGAAAGCTAAGCGGAAACGTTTTTCGTTTAATACATGAAGTTTTACCCCGTGATTTTTATAAATAAATTTGATATTGTCCGGTTCTTTTTTAATCATAATAAATCCCTGCTGTAAAGCCCAGACATGTATCCCGATTAGCTGCTTAATCACCGTCTCTTTTTCCCATAGGTTTTTATCAGTAAACGTAAAAATATCTCTACCGGTAGTCTCCTCAGATACGACTATCTTTGCTTTACGCAGAATCTCCATAGCTTTTGGGTTATCCCTTTCTAAATTGGTGACATAGGGAATAATCGTTTCAAATCCGGCACTCTTTAAAGTGTGGTAATAAACCGGCCATTCGCTGTCGTGATCCAATCTCTGTTTGCCTTCTCTATCGGGCGGCGTGAAAAAAGCTGTTCCCGGCGCGTCAAAAACAGCGTAACCGTTCTTGCCCAGACGCCGCTTTACAAAAGAGTAAAACTCACGGCTATAAAGTTTGGAAAGATTGTAGTCGGAAGCTATGGGAAAATCAATGTATATCGCGTCATATGTTTGGTCGGTATTCTGAATGTAGTGATAGGCATCGGCAAATATCAGCTCAACGCGTGGATCATCAAGAGACCCTTCATTTAAATACCGCAAGACAGGGTGTTTCCTTGATAAATCTACAATGTAAGGATCCAAATCCACATGGGTAATTTTCTTAATTCCGGGGTATTTTAGAAGCTCGCGGTTTAACAAGCCGTCGCCGCCGCCTAATACCAATACCTTTTCGGGAACAGTTTCATTAAGAATAATTGGGATGTGCGCGAAATACTCGTGATAAATCTCCTCGTTATCAGAGAAAATCTGAGGATCACCGTTAAGATATAAAGCGTAATCCTTAGGAAAATCTTTATCCGCGGTAAACTTAGTGCTATAAACAGCGAATAACAAAGAGTCGATTTGTCCTTTCGTATCACACATTTTGATAATATCTATCTTTTGATATGGCGAGCTAAATCGCTCTACCCTTGGAAATTCATGCATCGGTGAAAAAAAAGTCCGTATATTCTTAGAAGATTCGTGATAATAATAGTATTTCTTCAAGAAGTACTGTTGAATATCTTTAACATTTATAATCGCGATTACAAAAAAAGAAAACAATGCCAGTGCCGCGCCTGCCGGCAAAAAATACCGTCTTTTTTTATTAATAAAAACAAACGATATCGATAAGGCAACGACCAAATTTAATAAAGCGGTAATGAAGCTTATGGTAATTACTTCCAGATTAGGTAATAATAACAAAGGGAAAGACACCGCTCCCAGCAACGATCCGAAATAATCAATTCCTAATATGCGATTGGTAATCTTTCCCCTCTCTCTTGTTCTATTAGCGATATTGATTAGTAAAGGCAGCTCTATTCCGGTAAAAAAACCTACGGCAACAATAATCGTGAAAACTAAAAGGAAGAAAGCAGTAATACCGACATTTTTCGCGGCATGAAGCAACAAATAAGAATAGATCATATGGCCAAAATGCACAATTGCCACCGCAAGGCCGCCGAGCAGGCTTAAAGCTATCTCAACCTTACATAAAAACTCCCAGCTTTGCCGGTTAGCGCTTAAACGGTTACAGAGAAAAGCGCCTATCCCCATCGCCGCCAGATAAAGCCCCACTGTGACACTATACCTTAATACGGTATTCGCCGATAAAAGAGAAAAAATATGGGCAATGGCAAGCTCATATAAAATACTGCACATGGCTACAGTAAAGGTAATAATATATATAAAATGGATTTGACGCGGTTTGCCCATATCTTTACTTATATTTTTAAATATTGGACGATGAGATAATCATTAATGACCGCTGACTTTATCAGGCAAAAGAGAATTACGACAAAAAAAACAGTTTGAATCGACAAAAAAAGATAGAATTGTTTTTTATCATAGGCACTGACCTTGTTTTTTTGAGTGATCAACATAATACCGGTTAT
>JBDRDG010000257.1:0-11567 GCA_043821045.1 Candidatus Omnitrophota bacterium
GCCGTCAAAAGAAAGATCAGTTTGGCTGTCCGCAGGGCAAGCGCAAAGAAATAATCAAACATCGCGATTAGAAAGTAGTTAATTTTTGTGAGTTGAGAAAATGTTGTTCTTTGGCACCGTCAAAAGCTGCATGGAAAAAGAATAGTATAAATATTGATTTTTCAAGGTATGTAATAGCGGATGAGAGAAGTAATTTCGCGTTAGGAGTTTTTATCTTTTAACTATACGCTATCCGGCATACGCTATACGTTAATAATCGAATTTAGGATTTTAGAAAACAAAAGATGTTTTTTGACGGTACGTTTTTTTTAAGCGGGAGGTATTAAATGACAGTTGAAATGGTGGGCGCGCTATTAGGCTGGTGTTCGATAATCAATATGGGAATGCTTCTTTGTTGGTTTTTAATGTTTGCCCTGGCAGGCGATTGGATTTATCGTTTGCATGGAAAATGGTTTAAAATGCCGAAAGATACATTTTGCGCTATTCACTATGCCGGCATGACTTTTTTTAAAATAGCTATATTTTTCTTCAATGTTATCCCCTATTTTGCCTTGCGCATTGTTGGCTAATATCCCCTTTGCTTATGAGAAGCGGAAGGAGAGTAAAAAGGTCTTTTTCCCTTTAAGTATCCCTAAAGGATTATGCTGGATAGGGCTCTGCTATGCTTTTTAACTCTTTAGAATTCTTTATTTTCCTGATAATTGTCTTTTGCCTTTATTTTTGTTCTAATCTAAAATGGCAGAACATTATACTTTTATTTGCCAGCTATTGGTTCTATGGCTCATGGGATTGGCGTTTTCTGTCATTGATTTGGGTCTCTACGATTATCGATTATTACTTTGGAATAAAAATCGACCAGGAAGACGCCCCTAGCATAAAAAAGCGGTATTTGTTTTTTAGCATATTCTGTAATCTTTTAATTTTAGGATTTTTCAAGTATTTTAATTTTTTTGCCGGCAATCTTAAAGATATACTGTTTAACTTTGGCTTCAAGGCTGATTGGCCAACCCTCAATATTATCCTGCCGGTTGGAATTTCCTTTTACACATTCCAGACTATGAGTTATACGATTGATATTTATTACGGCAAGATAAAACCGACCAAGAACTTATTAAATTTTGCCTTATTCGTCGCTTTCTTTCCGCAATTAGTCGCCGGCCCTATTGAGCGGGCCCGCAATTTACTCCCTCAAATTGAAAGGGTAAGAAAAATTCCATTAGATCAGTTTTATGAAGGGTGTTACTTAATCTTGTGGGGATTATTTCAAAAGGTTTTTGTCGCGGATAATCTTGCTAAAACGGTTGATTGTGTTTTTGGATCATCACAGCCTTATAGCGGGCCCGGTGTTTTAATCGCTCTGTATGCGTTTTCATTTCAAATATTTTGTGATTTCGCCGGATATTCAAATATTGCCCGCGGCGTAAGTAAATGCATGGGATTTAATATTATGGTTAATTTTAACCTTCCATATTTTGCTGCTAACCCTCGCGAGTTCTGGCGAAGATGGCATATTAGTTTATCAACTTGGCTGAAAGATTATTTGTATGTTCCTTTAGGAGGCAGTAAGAAAGGTATATATATAACTTACCGGAATTTAATGATAACTATGCTTTTGGGCGGTTTGTGGCACGGCGCGGCATGGACTTTCGTTGTTTGGGGATGCTACCACGGTTTTTTGTTGGTTTTCCATAGGATTATGGTAAATAAAATTACTGCCAAGGGCAGAAAACAAGAACGGCCAGGCATGATTTTATTAAAGGTTGTTGTGTTTTTTCATTTAGTAAGCATTGGCTGGCTGATTTTCCGGGCCCAGTCATTTGGACAAATTTCGCTTATGCTGCGAGGCTTAGTTTTTAATTGGCAGGGGATTAACATTTTAATCTTTATTAAGACGATCGGGAAAATTACGCCTTACATACTTTTTGTGTTAGCTATCCAGGTTTATCAATATCTCAAGAACGATCTATTGATAATATATAAATCTAATCTGATTGTCAGGGCAGTATTTTACTATGTGTGCATTATCCTGATAATCATTTTTGGGGTGACCGGTGGAAAAGAATTTATTTATTTCCAGTTTTAAGAAAATGCCCAAGGCGTTACTGATCGCGATTTTATTCCTTTTCGCTACCGAGATCGTTTGTCGCCAGAATATCCGTTATATCGTTAACATTGGCGATTACGTTCTTATCTATAAGAGGAAGCATTTAACAGTTAAGGATAAGCCTTATTGTGATGCGATAATAATCGGTGACAGCCGTGCCATGGGGATTAACGCAAAATATGTTAGCACTTTTGTCAGCCAGGGGTTAAGGCGAAATTTCCGAATTTACAATTATTCTACTCCCGGATTCGGCGTGCAAGGTTATTATCTTCTTTTAAAGAAATATTTGAAGGATAATAAAAAGCCGAAATATCTATTTTTTGCCACGCGGCCGGTTTTATTAATGGGAGACGCGGATGTTGAAAAAAAATCAAATCTGGGCCACAGACACAGATTTTTTTTGTTTTTTTCCATGGCGGATTATATTCAGTCTTTATCTCCGGTGTTTTTTCTAAAGACACTTTGCCTGGAACTGGAAAGATATTCATACCTCGTAACATATAGGCGGGAAATCAAGAATCTTTTTTTGCAATATGTTGATGAGTTCAAGATTAAGCCAAAGGTGAGTCGGGATTTGATTGAAGAGCGCTGGGGTGGATACCCCTATTCTTTAGGGAGAAAGGCTATACCAGAGGGACAGTCAATTGACGGATTTGATTATCAACAAGATTTTTATGTTGATCCCAATGCTTTGTGCTGGTATGAAAAATTTCTCGAATTGGCCGGAGAAAATCAAATAAAGGTTGTAATTTTTAATCTGCCGATAATTGAAGAATTTTATGATAAACACGAGAAAGATGGTTCTAACAAGAAATATAAAGAAACAATAGTAAATATCGCAGATAAATATAATCATACGGTTGTCTTAGCGCCAGTTTTGGAACCTTTACAGAGAAAATACTTTTCTGACCCGGGCCATTTGAGCGAGTTGGGCCTTAAAGAATTTGATGAAGTTTTGGCAAGAAGGATTCTAGATTTTATCGCAAGCGATCAATGGTTATAATACGAAGTCGGCCCGCGAAAGTATAGATAATCTTTTTTCTCTTAGCCTCTTTGCGTTTCTTTAAAATTGGTAAGCGGATATTTTTTATCCTTCTGGGCAGAAACTTAAGGCCGTCTGTCCTTCGGTATTTTCGAAGGATTAGGCCGGGAGGGCATTAGCGTATATGCTATAAGTTAAACGCCTTACTACCGGCAAGGTAGGCGGTATAGTGTATGGCGTTTAGTTTCATATGTTTTCCATAGAATAGGGTTAGTTTTTTATGTACAATATTTGCAGGGCATGAAGAATATGAGCAGAGAGTTTTTACCGATTTCGCTTAAGGATGTGAAGAAACGAGGTTGGTCTGGTCTTGATGTGATAATTATTAGCGGTGACGCTTATGTCGATCACCACTCTTACGGTGCCGCCGTAATCGGCCGGGTTCTTGAGGCAAGCGGCTTTTACGTCGGTATTATCGCTCAGCCCGACTGGCGAAGCAAGCGTGATTTTATGAAGCTGGGTAAGCCGCGTTTGTTTTTCGGCATTACTTCCGGCAATACCGATTCTATGATCGCCAATTACACCGCGAATAAACGGCGGCGGCTCTTTGATCAGTATTCTCCCGGTAATCGGGCGGGTTTACGGCCTGACCGGGCGGTTATTGTCTACGCTAACCGCGTACGTGAAATTTTTGGCGATGTTCCTATCGTCATCGGCGGAATTGAAGCCAGCCTGCGGCGCCTGATCCACTATGATTACTGGGATAATTGCCTGCGCCGGTCAATTCTCATTGACAGCAGAGCCGATATCCTCGTCTATGGGATGGGAGAACAGCAGGTTGTTGAAATAGCGCGCCGGCTGGATAAAGGCATAACGGCTGATTGTTTAGACGGTATCCGGGGAACCGCCGTAGTGCGTAAAGATTTAAACCGTCTTGGTGATTACCTGAATATCCCCTCGTTTGAAGAGATTATTAGCAGTAAGGATAAGTACAACCAGGCTTTTATTAAGATGTACGGACAAATGAACCCGCTTCGGGCAAAGACAGTTATTCAACAGCACGGACGGCGGTGGGTAGTGGTTTTCCCTCCAGCTTTACCTTTATCTTCGGGAGAGCTAGATAAGATATACGAATTACCTTATGCCGGATACTGTCATTCGGTTTACGATAATCAAAGAGGGGTTAAAGGGTTTGAAACCGTACGGTTTTCTTTAACGTCGCACCGCGGTTGCTGCGGCGAGTGTTCGTTTTGCGCCCTCTATTTTCATCAGGGCAGGATTGTTCAGAGCAGGAGTATTGAGTCGCTTGAAAGAGAAGCCCGCGCCCTTTCTAAAAAAGAAGGTTTTAAAGGGACAATAACCGATATCGGCGGCCCGACGGCAAATATGTACGCGATGGAATGTAATTTGTGGATAGATAAGAATTTTTGCCGCGGCAAAAAGTGTCTAATTCCTAAGAAATGTGAGGGGCTTAAGGTAGGTTACAAAAAGTCTTTAGAGATGTACCGCCGGATCAGAAAAATTCCCGGTATCAAACACCTTTTTATCGCAAGCGGCATGCGCTATGATCTGCTGACGGAAGATTACGCGCGCCAGTACCTCGAAGAGGTCTGCAAGTATCACGTAAGCGGCCAGCTTAAAGTCGCGCCGGAACACTGTTCCGATTCGGTCTTAGGCGTAATGAATAAACCGCCGTTTTCAGTATACGAGAAGTTTCTGAAGATCTTTAGTGATACGGTAAAAAGAGTGAAGAAGAACCTTTTCTTAGTGAATTATTTTATAACCGCCCACCCCGCCTCGTCTCTCGATGAGGCCTTAAAACTTTCTTTATACCTTTCCCAAAAAGGAATATGCCCGGAACAGATACAGGATTTTATTCCCGCGCCGATGACGCTTTCATCCTGTATTTACTGGACGGGCAAGGATCCTTTTAGCCAAAAAGACATCTATGTCCCCAAAACATTTCGTGAGCGAAAGATGCAAAGAGCCCTGCTTCAATACAACAATCCCGCCAACGAGAGATTAATCCGCGAGGCTCTCTTTAAACTTAAGGCGCAAGACCGGCTGCCGCGTTTAATGAAAAGGCGAAAGGCAAGAAAGTAACCGATTTAAACTTTTTCCATTGACAAAGAAACGGCATTTTGTATAATGCACATATGTGCATAAAGGAAGGAGCCTTAGATGCGTCCTAAAAAGACAAGGTGGGTTAAGTCTGAGCCGGCACAGAGGTGTTTTCGGCCGCAATGTAAACCGCTCAGTCAATTAAAGGATGTTTATCTCACACTTGATGAATTCGAGGCGATACGCCTTGTCGATTTGGAAGGTTTGATTCAAAGTCAAGCCGCCAGGCAAATGCGGGTTCACCGTTCAACTGTTTCAAGGATTGTCGCTTCAGCCCATAGAAAAATCGCCGATGCCTTTGTGAATATTAAGGCGGTAAAGATAGAAGGAGGCTGTTGTAAAATTACAAGGAGGAAGAAGTGAAAGAAACAGAGAAGAGCAAAAAGAAGGGTTTTTTTGCCCGTTTATTAGACAAGTTGGATAAAAAAATGGCCGAGAAGGCTAAGTCAAAGCCGTGTTGCCGCGGTAACGATGATTCCAAGGAGAAGAGATGCTGCGGCAAATAGTTGATTGGCTGGTTTATTCTTTTTTTGGTTTGAGCCCCGCCGCTAAAGGCGGAGAGGCAATAAATTTTTTTATTTACGACGCGCTAAAGATAATCCTGCTGCTTTTTGTTATGATATCAGTTATCGGTTTCGTGAGAAGTTACCTGTCGCAGAGCAGGATTAAGCATTGGATTAATAGGAAAAAGGCTCTGGGGAATCTTTTCGCCGCCCTTTTTGGCGCGGTAACTCCTTTTTGTTCATGCTCGTCGATACCGATTTTTTTAAGCTTTTTAGAAGTAGGTATGCCCCTTGGGGTTACGTTTTCTTTCTTGATTACTTCGCCTTTGATTAACGAGTATTTAGTGGTAATAATGTTCGGCTTCTTCGGCTGGAAAATTACTTTGTTATATGTTTTAAGCGGTATCCTCCTCGGCGTTATATCCGGAATTATTTTAGGGAAAATGAATCTTGAGCGGTATCTTGATAAAAACTTAGTATCGCAAGATAAAGCTCTTTTTAACGAGAAGGTTTATAGTGGTTTAAGAGAAAGAGTCGCTTTTGGCCTAAAGGAAGCGAAGTCGATCACAAAGCGGTTATGGTTATGGATACTGTTGGGCGTGGGAATCGGCGCTTTTATCCATAATTATATCCCGCAGGAAACAGTACGGTCGATAATCAGTAAAACCGGCCCCTTTTCCGTTCCGATCGCGACGATTTTGGGAGTGCCGATGTACGGCAGTTGCGCGGCAATTGTGCCGGTAGCGGTTGTTTTGTTCAAAAAAGGCCTTCCTTTGGGTACAGCTTTAGCCTTTATGATGGCAACAGCCGCGTTAAGTTTTCCCGAGGCGGTAATCTTAAGGCGGGCGATGAAACTACAGTTGATCGCGCTTTTCTTCGGCATAACAACAGCCGCTATTATAGTGACAGGTTATTTATTCAATTTGATTCAGGAGATACTTTAAATTGAGAATAATAAAGGTAAAATGCGCCGCTTAATTGCGAAATCGGATTATTTTAATTTGTTTGCTGTAATTGCCTTATGTCTCTTAGGGATTATTATTTATTCCAATACTTTTTGGAGTCCGTTTCAGTTTGATAGTGAAACTTTGGTCGGAGGCAAGACGGCGATAAAAAATATCGCCAACCTGGATAAAATATGGCAGTTGTGGTCCACCCGTTTTATAACCTTTCTTAGCTTCGCCCTTAACTACCATTTCCATGGGTTTAATGTGTTCGGGTACCATTTCGTAAATATCGCTATACATATAGCTTCGGCAATTTTGGTGTGGTATTTGGTAAAACTTATTTTACGTACGCCAGCGTTAAGAGAAGACACAACTTCTAAATATTCCCATATAATTGCTTTTTTTACCGCTTTAATATTCGTAAGCCACCCTGTCCAGACGGAAGCGGTGACTTATATCTACCAGCGATCAACCGCCTTGGCCGCTTTTTTCTATATTGCTTCAATTTGTTTATATCTTAAGACGAGGTTGTTACAAGGCGCTAATGTTTTAGCTGCCAGGTGGCGCAGATATTATTGTTTGTCTTGGGTCCTTGCTATAGCCGGTATGTTTACGAAAGAAAATGTAGTTACATTGCCTTTGATGATTGTCTTGTGCGAATACTGTTTTTTTAAAGCAAGCGGGTATCGTGACCGCGAATATTCTTTGTTTTATTTAGCATTGCTGCCGATTATACCCTTACTTTTGTTTCTTACGAGTCCGCCAGTCTTTATCGATTTAGATATTTTAAGCGATAGACCTGTATTGGGAGGGGAATATTTATTGACACAACTGCGTGTTGTTATAACCTACTTAAGATTGTTTTTTGTCCCCCTAAACCAGAATTTGGATTACGACTATCCGATTATAGGCGATTTTAAAGATCCGTCTGTTTTGTTGAGTTTCTTTGTTTTACTTACGATTATAATTATTGCCGTGAGAATATTTCCGCGGCGGCGTTTATTATCCTTTTCTATTTTCTGGTTTTTTTTGTGTCTTATCCCGGAATCAACCATTATACCTTTACGCGATGTGATTTTTGAACACCGCCTTTATTTGCCCATGGTCGGTTATAGTATTTTTATCGTTACGGGTTTAGTCTATCTATTGAAGGAGGAGAGGTTTAAATTTGCCGTAGCCATAATTTCCTGCATAGCTGTTATTTATTCAGTTATGACTTATTGCCGTAATAATGTCTGGAAAGACAAAGTTTCCCTTTGGAATGATGTTGTAAGAAAATCTCCGCAAAAAGCCAGGGTGTATTCGCATCGCGGCAAGGCTTTTTTGGATAATAAAGAGTATAAGAATGCCCTTGTTGATTTAAATCGAGCCTTGCTGTTAGATTCTCTTTATCCAGAAGTGTATAATCAGCGCGGTGTGCTGTTTGCCAGAAGAAAAGAGTACGATGAAGCTATTGCCGATTTCAACAAAGCTTTGGATATACATCCTTATTTTGTCGAGGTATATAATAATCGGGGAGCGGTTTTTTTAGATTTGAGAGAGTACGACAAAGCAATAGATGATTTTGGCCGCGCTTTAGAAATATGTCCTGATTACGTGAATGCCTATAGCAATCTCGGGGTGGCTTTTGTGAAGAAAGAAGAATATGAGAAGGCGATTAACCAATTTAATCGCGCGTTACAATTAGACCCTAAATGCGCAGAAGCGTATAACAATCGCGGGTCAGTTTTTTTAGATATGGGTGAATATGATAAGGCGATTAATGATTTTAACCGGGCTTTGCGTATAGATCCCGTATATGAGGAAATATATATCCATCGCGGTATGGTTTTTGTGAAAAAGAAAGAGTATGCTAAGGCGATCGCTGATTTCAATCAGGCTTTGCGCATAGATCCCGATTCGGCCCTTGCCTATAACTACCGGGGTCTTGTGTTTAGCAACGAGGATGAGTACGATAAGGCTATGGCGGATTTTAACCAGGCTTTGCGGATTGAGTCCGATCACGCCGAAGTCTATAACCGCCGCGGGAAACTTTTCGTAAAGAAAAAAGAGTATGATAAGGCCATGGCCGATTTTAACCAGGCCTTACAGATAGACCCCAATTATCCTTACGTCTATAACAACCGCGGTATGCTTTTCCTTATGCTACAAGAGTATGAGCAAGCTCTGTCTGATTTCAATAAGGCCTTGCAAATATTTCCTGATTATGCCGAAGCTTATAACCACCGCGGCATGGTCTACATTAACAAGCAGGAATACAGTAAAGCGATAGCTGATTTCAAACAGGCTCTTAAGATAGACTGGAGTTTTGACGAAGCCTATATGAATCTTGGCAGCGCATACGGCGCTTTGGGTAAGTATGATGAAACCATAGAATACTCTAAAACGGCAATATTGTTAAATCCAAAGTTGGCCTTCGCCTATAACAACCTCGTACTAGCCTATTATTTCAAGAAGGAACCGGATAAAGCAGTAGAATTTTTTGATAAAGCGGCCACGATCGGATTAAAACTTGATTCTTACCTTATAAAACTTCTCAATCCCTATCGTAAGATATCTTCCCATGAGGACAAATGATTAAATTATCAGGGGTTTTTTAAGGCGTATCCTCTTCTATTTTCTCCTTACAAAGGAATGGCTTTTTCCGATTCACCGGAAGAATCACGCCCGGGGTTTTATCTTATTGATAATTACCTTGACAAAAAGTAGGATAGGGGGTATATAAGTAATTATTGGTTAATATAAGTTAATATAAGTTAACACAAAGGAAAGATGGAGAGTACTTTTCTTACCACACAAGAATTATCCAAATATTTGAAATTGAACGAGAAAACTATCCTTAAAATGGCTCAATCGGGAGAAATCCCCGGAGTCAAAATTGCCAACCAATGGCGTTTTCATCTCCAGGTTGTAGATGAGTATTTGCAAGACAGGATAGTAAAATCGTCAAGCTATAATAATTTTGATAAAATTGTTGCCTCAGCCGATATTATGCCTTTATCCCGCCTTATTGACACTGTCACTGTTAATTTGACGCTTAATTCAGATAATAAGAATGACCTTATTTATGAATTGTCTCAAATTGCCCATGATTCTAACGTCGCCGTTTCTTTAAAAACGGTTTATGAACAGCTGCTGAAGAGAGAAAATATGTTAAGTACGGCTATCGGTAAAGGTATCGCGGTCCCTCATCCGCGTAATCCCAGCGATGAATTGTTTAATAAACCGGCGGTTATCTTCGGCCGTTCAGTTAAAGGGATAGAATTCTCATCGCCGGATAAACAAAAGGTACATCTTTTTTTCATGCCCTGCGCGCCGGATGTGGTGTTGCACCTTAAATTATTATCGAAAATTTCCCATTTGCTCGAGGCGCGGGATATCTTTAACAAATGCATGAGGTTACAATCAAAGGAGCAGTTGTTTAAGCTTTTGTTAGAAATTGAGAGAAGGAACATTTTCGCCAAGAAAACGGGCGATAAAAAAAATGGCTAAAAGGATCAGTTCAATATTTTTTTGCCTATTGGTAATTATAGATTTATTTTTTCTGCCGTCTTTGATCTTTAGCCTGTCTTGTCCTGCCGAGAGCGAAAATGAGATTCGGGTTCGTGACGGCGAGGATAATTTCATCCAGAGGCATTGTCTCTTTACAGAAGCGGAGGGATTAAAAGGGTTGCTTTTGTTTTCCGGATTATATTCGTGCCGTCATTTTATTATTTCTTCCGATTATGACCATTGTTGCGCTCTTTGGCAATTAACCTCCGAACAATTTAATCATTCACCCCCCTTTGTTATCGTTTAAGCTTCGGAATAATCTCAGGTTATTTAATTATAGTTAGATCTTCTGGACAAGGAGGGGCGGAAATGTTATTAATCGCGATGCACAATAATATCAGATATTTATATTACCTCAGCAATTTGGCAAAAAAAGAGGGTATTAGAAATTCCCGGCTAATTGAAGAAAATGCTATCGGCAGGCGTTTTTTAGGGAGTCAGGCGAATCTTATTTTTTCAAGGAGCCTGGCGGTAAACGCTTACGACAAGGCCTTCGTGGCTTTGGTGGAAGGGCAAAACAGGGCGGAAAAATTCCTTGATACGATAGAGCACGATGATTTCTTGGATATGCTTAATATGCATGATCAAGGGTTTATTTGTGTTTTACCCCAAGGCGACGTTATGAATTTGGAGTCGGAATTTCCCGATAAAAAGGAGGAAGTGAACATGAAGATATTTGATTTTCTTAAAGAAGAAAGGGTATTATTCAATTTAAAGGCGGAAAAGAAGGAAGATGCTATTAACGAAATGGCCTGCATTTTAAAAGACTCCCCCGCAATCAGCGATTTTGATCTTTTTGTTAAGGAGATTTTTGAACGGGAGTCTCTCGGCACAACCGGAATCGGAAATTACGTCGCTATTCCCCATGCCCGCACGGACGCGGTAAAGGAGTTCGTTATCGCCATGGGGCGCTCGCCAGGGGGAATAGAGTTTAATTCCCTGGATGATAGACCGGCAAAACTAATCTTTTTAATCGGCACGCCGAAAGAAAAGAATCTTAACGGCTACCTTCAGGTATTAGCCCGTCTCACGCGGCTTTTAAATAAGGAAAGTATCCGGGAAGAATTATTGAAGGCGCAAGACGCAAAGTCTATGATTGATGTGTTTAGTAAGGCGGAAAAATAGGCGTTATTATGGATGTGCTGGTATTTATCGGTTTAATGTTAATACTCGGCTTTTGGGGAGGGAAATTAAGCAACCGGATTAAACTACCCTCCGTTGTCGGCTATCTGGTTGCCGGTCTCCTGTTAGGGCCGTCTTTTTTAAATATATTCAGCCTTGATTTGATCGATAATTTAGGAGTTCTTAACGACCTTGCTTTAGCGGTAGTCGCTTTTGTTATCGGCAGCGAAATGAGG
>JBDRDG010000258.1:0-4241 GCA_043821045.1 Candidatus Omnitrophota bacterium
ACAAACAAATTACAATTTCCAATAAACAATATACAAAAGATTTTTGTGATTTGGGTTTTTGGATTTTCCTGCACCTTTGATTAATTTTATAGAGCGGGATCCCGCGCGGCGGGAGTGTATTGTTTGTGATTTGTGTATTGTGTATTGTGATTTAATTGTAAACAAATTATTAAAGTACGGGGTTTGTTTGTATCTCGTTTATTGGTTATTTTTAATTGGCGATGGCATTTTGAATTAGTTGATACTATGAGCCATACGCTATTCGCTAATTAGTAAGTTTGATTTTAATCGGTAGGAATTATGGGTTTAATCGGGCGCTTTAAAGAAGACGTTGAGACTATTTTTAGAGAAGACCCCGCGGCAAGAAGCACATTTGAGATTCTTCTTTGTTACCCCGGATTACACGCTGTTTGGGTCCACCGCTTTTCGCACTTTTTGTGGCTTAAAGGGATTCGTACCTTGGCTCGATTTGTTTCCCACACGGCGAGATTTTTTACGGGAATAGAAATTCATCCGGGAGCAAAAATCGGCCGGCGTTTTTTTATCGACCACGGTATGGGGGTTATTATCGGTGAAACCGCTGAAATCGGCGATGACGTGTTGATTTACCAGGGAGTAGTCTTAGGCGGTGTTTCGCGGGAAAAGAAAAAACGCCACCCGACAATTAAAGATAACGTAGTAATTGGCGCGGGAGCGATTCTTCTCGGTCCGATTGAAATCGGAGACCACGCAAAGATTGGCGCCGGTTCCGTTGTGATTAACGATATCCCGCCTAACGCTACTGTTGTTGGCGTTCCCGGCCGGATTTACGAAGGCAAAGCGTTAAAAAAGGTAAGCGGCGTTGATTTAGACCATAATAAGCTGCCTGATCCGGTGATTGAAGTCCTGCAGCGCCTGGAAAAGCGCATTGAAGATTTAGAGAAAAAGGCGTAAAAGAAAACGTTTGAAAATAAGAAGAATCATTTTTTATCCCCTAAGCGGCATTGCCAAAGTGTATCAAGTAGCGGACAAGTATCACGTTTATTCGCCGGGATGTTGGGTAATAGTTGATAATCTTAGGTTTAACGCTATAGAATAAAGTATAAAGGATATAACCATGAAAGAAAAAAAAGTCGTCCTTCGCTTTCCCAAGAATCTTGTCGATAAACCGATAATCTTTAAGCTGGTGAAAGATTTTGACCTAGAATTTAATATTTTGAAAGCGGAAGTCAATCCTAAAGAAGAAGGTCTGTTAGTTTTAGAGCTTAAAGGCAAAGACGCAAATTACGAAAAGGCAATTGATTATTTAGAAAAAGAGGGCGTGCGCGTACAGCTCCTTTCGCAAGATGTTTTTATGGACAGGCAAAGATGTACGAGCTGTACTGTATGTATGCCGTTATGTCCTACAAATGCCTTGGTGAAAAATCCCGATACTTTTGAGGTTGAGTTTGTAAAAGAGAAATGTATTGCCTGCGGCATATGCATTAAGGCCTGCCCTTATCAGGCGATGAAAATAAATTTTTAATTGAGACTTTCCCGAATGATTTTCGGGAGTAGTTGAAATCCCCGCACCGATAATTTATTATATAGCGGGGTCCCGAAAATAAGGGATATCCTGAGTAGTTTGTGGTTCCGTATTCGCGATAGTGTGGGGAACTTTATCTTGTATTCTCAATTTAATTGATGGGTTTATATAAATTCAAAACTCCTGACAGTAACGACTAAAATATGAGGAGCGGAAAATGAATATATTAGTAACTGGCGGCGCAGGTTTTATCGGTTCTAATATAACAAGGTTTCTTTGTGATAAGAAACACCGGGTAATCTGCCTTGATGACTTTTCTTGCGCTGACTTCAGGAATTTACAGGGTTTGGACTGTGAGCTTATCTATGGCGATGTTGTCAAGGAAGGTATATTTAAGAAAATGCCGCGTCTCGATGCCGTGATTCACGAAGCGGCAATAACCGACACGACCCTTAAAGACGATAAGAAAATGGTCGCGGTTAATTTTTCTGGATTCAAAAACGTGTTAGGCTATTGCCTTAAACAAAGAGTAAAATTAGTTTACGCTTCCAGTGCCGGCGTTTACGGCGACGTCCCTTCGCCGATGAGAGAAGATTGTCCGGTTAATCCTCTTAACATTTACGCTTATTCTAAATACCAGTGCGACAGAGCGGCAATCAGCCTTATAAAAAGTAAGAATACGCCGCCGTTGGTCGGCTTGCGTTATTTTAATGTTTACGGTCCGGGAGAGCATCATAAGAATAAAGCGGCGAGTATGATTTATCAGCTTTATTTACAGATGAAACAAGACCGGCGGCCGCGTGTTTTTAAATGCGGCGAGCAAAAAAGAGATTTTATTTATGTTAAAGATGTTGTCGCGGCGACGGTTAAATCTTTAGAGCTGGACAAATCAGCGGTCGTTAATGTCGGCACCGGCAACGCTAGGAGTTTCAATGATATTATTAAGATAATAAATGGCGTTCTTAAGAAGAATTTATCTGCTGACTATTTCGATAATCCTTGCACGGGAGTTTATCAAAATAATACCGAAGCTGACATAAATAATTTAAAAAAAATCATTGGATATATTCCCCAATATTCCTTGGAAGAAGGGATCAAGGATTATATCTCAAACTATCTTAATGGAAAAGGAGGCCTATGAAAAGGGCATGTTGTTTGTTTATCCTTTTTGCTTGCGTTTTTATTCCGGCGGCATCGGCTCTCGATCATATTGAGATTTTAAGCGGATATCTCGAGGCCCCCTTAAGAGACGAAGATGATTACCGAGTCATACCTTTACTCGCCGCTTTCAATTTTGAGGTAAAATCGTTTATCGAAGAAAAGATAAATATTAAAATTAAAGGTGACATCCATCTTGCCGTCGAACCTTTTTTAAATACGGTTTTTTCGCCCGATGGGAATATAGAGATAGGCGCCAATTTTCTCTGTAAATACACATTTCCTTTTAGCGCAAGTATAAAACCCTATATAAAAGGCGGATTAGGAGTAGTTTATATGAGCCAGCATACGCGGGAGCAGTCGACGCAGTATAATTTTTTACCGCAAGCAGGGATTGGCCTTTACCGTTTTATTAATCCCCGTACGGCGTTAAGTTTCGAATACAGATTCCGCCATCTTTCTAATGGTAGTTTAGAACGTCCAAATAAAGGCATAGATGCCGATTTGTTTTTGGCAGGTATCTCTTTCTTTTTTTAATGAGACTTGCGTTTTTCAAGCGAAGGGAGAAAAATGCTTAGCCGTAATGAAGCTGTGATTTTTCAAACCGTAGGTGAAGAAAAAACACATAGATGAATTTCCCGCACCTTGAATTATCGTATATAGCGGGATCCCGCAAGACGGGAAATCCCGAGTGAGTCCGGGGGTAAGTTTGCGCAGAAAAACTTGATGCCCGACGCTAGATTTTTGATCCCAGATTAAAATCTATTTCGCTAACTAGTATCTGGGGTCGATAGAATTCAAGGAAAATATGATTAGAAAAGCTAATATAAAAGACGCTAAACAGATTTACCGCCTGATAAATTATTGGGCTAAGAAAGGAATAGTCATAGAGCGGTCGTTTAATTATATATATGAGAATATCCGCGATTACTGGATTTTTGAAAACAGGGGAAGAATATTGGGTTTATGCGCTTTGCATGTTATCGGCTGGAAAGATTTAGGCGAGATAAAATCGTTAGTGGTTGATAAAAAATATCAGAGGAAGAATATCGGGACAGCCTTAGTCAATGCCTGTATCGATGAGGCGGTAAGTTTGAAGCTGAAAGAATTATTCGCCCTTACTTTTGTCGGGCGCTTTTTTAAGAAAAACGGCTTTAAAAAGATCGGCATGGATAAACTTCCCCCATAAGATATGGCACGATTGTTTAAACTGTGTGTTCTTTCCTAACTGTAAAGAAGAAGCTTTTATTTTGACGTTAAGAAAGAAATAGAATCACCTATCGAAATAACTTATTTTGTCTTTTAGGGGATGGCATGAAATACTCAAGATACAAGAAACAATAGCCAAACAATAATCAATGACCAAAATCCAATAACCAAACAGAAATGATGGGAAAAATTACAAATCACAAATTCCACTTGTCTGCCGACAGGCAGGAATTACAAACAAATTACAATTTCCAATAAACAATATACAAAAGATTTTTGTGATTTGGGTTTTTGGATTTTCCTGCACCTTTGATTAATTTTATAGAGCGGGATCCCGCGCGGCGGGAGTGTATTGTTTGTGATTTGTGTA
>JBDRDG010000259.1:0-2366 GCA_043821045.1 Candidatus Omnitrophota bacterium
AGAGAAAGTTACCGATTTGGATTCTATAGAAAAAACCGGATTGTATAACGGCCTTTATCATGTCCTCGGCGGCGCGATAAATCCTTTAGACGGGATTACTCAAGATTCGCTTAAGATAAAAGAACTGGCAAACCGCGTAAATAATCAACTCAAAACAGATAAAAAAATAGAGCTTATTATCGCCACTAATCCTAACACACCCGGAGAGACAACGTCGCTTTATATAAAAGAAATATTCCAATCCGCCGGTTGGCGGAAAAAAAGTATAATTTTAACCCGCTTAGCCAGAGGTCTTGCCTCCGGTTCAAATTTAGAATACGCCGACGAGATAACCCTGAAACACGCACTGGAGTATCGGAAGTAGTCGCTCCAGCCAATACCCACGACTCGACCGATAATAAAGCGCCTCCAGCGGGCGCTTTTTATCTACATGCTCGGCGTTTCGCCTGCCTGCCGGCCGGCAGGCAGAACCAAGCCGAAACGCCTGCGCAAGTTCTCGCTGTGGGTATATGGCTGTCGCTTATAACTGCGAAGCCATATCATTTTGAAATCCCCGCAGTTCAAGATGCAAGTTGAGAGTAAAAGGTTCGCCAATTGGCATATGGAGCCCAAAATCATAGGTCGAACGCCCCCGCTAAGGCGGGGGAGGCAAGTGAGGGTTACCTATGATTTTGGCAAGCTCCATACCTTTTACTCGAAACTTGAATCGCAGAATGAGGATTGGGATTGAAAAATGATATGGTGAGCAGTTGGAGTTGAGCTACGAGCAATATGATTGAAGCAAACAAAATTGAGGATTATGCCTCAATTTTTAATATCTGCACTTTCGTATAGGGCTGGCGGTGACCTTTCTTTTTATGCTGACGGGTTTTGGATTTATATCGAAAAACCATCTTCTTGTCACCTTTCCCATCTTCTAATACTTTGGCCAGAACTTTGGCTCCGGCAACCAGCGGCTTGCCAACTTTGACTTCGCCACCTGCCCCGTGATCGCCTTGCGATTTTACGGGGTTAACTACCAATAGAACATCATTAAAAACGACCTCGCTCCCTTCATGAACTAGCTTTTCAATGTATAAAACATCGCCCTCGGCGACTTTGTATTGCTTCCCCCCCGTTTTAATGACGGCAAACATTGTCCTAAGATACTACACTAAAAATAAGTTTTTGTAAACCCCACATTGGAATATCTATTCTAATATGGTCTGGTTTCCATTTTTCTCAAAAACGTCTTTAACCTCCGATTTCACGATCTTGTTCAATAGAGAAATGTTTCTATATAAATACAACTCTTGGAGCTTTTCTCCCCTGCGGACATTCATAGCATGTTCAATAACATCGCTGTATTCTTTATCAAGCTGAAGATCTTGGGAAGCACTAAAGATTTCATCATAAGTTAGAGGAAACTTTTTCTGTTTGAGAATAACCAAACACCGAATACCAAATAAACAAGATTTTACGAATTCAATACTTGCGGTTATTTTATCAGACCGGCGATGTGATAATACAGCCGCTAACGCGTAACCCGTATTAAATCTTACTACATCCATCAGATCCAACACTCTAATTGAAGGCGCTTTCATTTTTTCAATAATCTTATCGCCCCGCAACGTTTTACCTCCCGATATAAGCTCTCTAAAATAAACCACTTCTGGAAAAGGAGTATCGAGTTTATATTTCAGGAAATCTTCGTATTCAAACGGGTATAAATTAACTGAAGATAAAGGGTTAATGGCTTTTAAATCAGGACGACTTATTTCTTTGCCTCGCTTAAAAAGAACACCTATCTCATAGTCGCTTCTCTCGAGAAAATCAACTCGTGCTCTAGAGCCATAGAGAAAGACAGATACTGGATGAAATGTCTGTTCAATCTTATCTATAAGTTGTTTTAAATGCTCATTCACTGCATTATTTTATACCACATACCACTTTATACCGCACCCTCGACGGGATTCGAACCCGTGTCTCCGCTCTGAGAAAGCGGCGTCCTGGACCAGACTAGACGACAAGGGCATCTATTTTAATGCTTCTATATAACCTCGTAATTGTCTCAATTTATTTACATCGCAAACTCTCACAACTAATGTTCCATTATACAATATATTATACATTTTCCCAGTGCTACTTTTAGGAGGATTAGTCCATGTTTCATTAAATTGTTTTTCTGATATATCAGTTATATTTGACAAAATAACTAAAAATCCTCACAATCGTTGAAGCTTTTTGTGTAATTAAAAAGTAAAACTTGAACCTAAGAAGAACGTTCGTAAAGCGGGTAGCCGAGATAGAGCGCAAAACCCAGCAGGGTTTTGACGCGGTTCTTCGTGGCTCAAGTTTTACTTTTTAGCCAGCCACTTTTTACTTTG
>JBDRDG010000260.1:0-3362 GCA_043821045.1 Candidatus Omnitrophota bacterium
CCTTAAAGGAACCGTCCAGAACTTACGGTTATAGGGCATCATAAAATTTCGCCCTATCCCCTTGCCAAAAGTTTTATCAATCCAATGGTAGAAAGAGCCGTTATGGCTGATTTTTGAGCCGTTACGGTGAACTTTAATATACTCAAGTAAACAATCTTTTGTAACCGCGCTGGGAAGGCCGTAAAGATTCGCCTGGAAAGGGTAACGGGTAAAGCGGTCAAAAGAGTAAATCCAGGCCGACCGTCTGTGGCGGATAAGATTCCCGCCAAGAAGATTTTTGAGCAGTCTTAATGTATAATTATGTTTAAAATGAAGCAGATGGCCGTCATAATCAAAGGTAAACCCCGCTATTTTCTTGGAACGGCATAAGCCGCCGGGTGCATTTTCTTTTTCAAAAACCCGACACTCTATACCTAATTTCTGTAAATGCCAGGCGACGCTCAATCCCGCCAAGCCGGCGCCTAAGATGACAATACGCTTTTTACTCACTTTAAGCTTTCTTTACTCAAATATTAGCGATTACTTGGCCATTAGATAATATTCCTACAATAATTATTACCAAACCATATTTTTTTACTAAAAAGTTGGAGGATAAAAAGTTTTCCGGAAAGATAAATGAAGCTCCGCGGGCTGAAGCCCGCGGTTTCCTACATCCGCTACGCGCGGAGCGGAATCCCGACCCCGCTTCCAACCGCGGTCTATCCCGGAATACCGGGATCCCGTAACAAAATTTCCTATACAGGAAAACGGGAAAGACCGCGGTTTTATCGCGTCGGGATAAAAGATATTTACGCATCCTGTTAATGTCTCACTATTCGTTTTTACAAGCTAACAAAGCATGAATGAAAAGGACTAAAGTGAGATATTATAACATCTCTATATTTCTGTGTCAAATTGCTTGTTTTTTAAGGAAATATCGGTGAAATTACCTATATTTTATGGCAGAAAACAAAGTGGTCCGGCTCGATTTGAACCTTTTTCGGCTCAAACTCACAGAGGCCATCTTGCTTAGGGCATCGGTTACGTAATATACAGCCGGCTAATCCCGTTTCAAGCGGCGCGGCATCATCTTTTACTTTATATCGGGAAGCGCGAAGTAAAAGTTCTGTGTAGGGATGGGAAGGATTATGGTATAGTTTCTCTTTCGTCCCGCATTCGACAATCTTACCGTAATACATAACAAAAACGTAATCGGCGATTCTTTTTACCAAACCTAGATTATGCGAAATAAACAGGTAACTTAAAGAAGACTCTTCCTGAAGAGCCTTTAACAACTCAATAATTTTGACGGTTGTGGAAACATCCAAACTCGACGTCGGCTCGTCCAAAATAACTACTTTCGGCTTGTTAATTAACGCTCGGGCGATTGATACCCGCTGCTGTTCTCCCCCGCTGATCTGGTGGGGATAACGCCCCAGGAATGTCTCATCAAGGCCGACAGCGATTAAACTCTTTATGACAATATCATAGGCTTGCTTTTTAGGCAAAGAGTTAAATACGCTAAAAGTCTCATAAAGGGTGCTAAACACCGTGTAGCGCGGATCTAAACTTAAAAAGGGATTTTGAAAAACAATCTGGATGTTTTTTCTCAAGACCTCTTTATTTTTGCGCGGATTAGTGATATCTTTACCGGAAAACGATACATTCCCCGAGTCAAGAGGATAAAAACCAAGTATACATTTTGCCAGAGTAGTCTTGCCGCAGCCGGACTCACCGACTAAAGCCGTAACGCCCTTCTCTTTAACAAAAACATCCACGCCGTCTAAAGCCCGCACGGTTTTCTTGCGGTGCTTAAAATACTTACTTACATTATCCGCCTTTAAAATCTCCATCTCCTCCCGTTCTCCCCGACCCATATCCGATCCCGGAACGGACATGGTTTTACATTGATTTCATTGCATTAATTAGTCCAGTAATAAACCTTTCATATTAGATAGCTCTCGTTGATATCCAATCCTGTCATTTACAAACTCTTTATACGTTTGAGGATTTATCTCTAAAATATCGCCATACTTACAAATCTTATTCTCCTCACCGATTTCTAATAAATATTCGTTATATGAAGATGCCGGCCAAGACTGAGGATCATCTACTATATAAGCGGTAACTGGATTTAAATGGACATATCTTGTCATATGTAACAGGAGCTCATCACTATCAATTAAAACATTTTTAAACCTTCCCTCCCACAATGGCCCTTTTCTTCTATGTTTTGTATTGAAATAGTGGCTGTAACTATTGAGCAATTTCATCATAAATGTTGATATACCGTTTTCTTTTAACTGTTTTAAGATAAAATGTAAATGTGTAGGCATAAGGCAATAGCTGATTATTTGAACCAAAAGATTGTTGCCGAAACTTTTAGGGGTATTTAGGTTACTTAAAACCTCTTTACCTTCTTTCCGCAACATTATAAAACGTGAGAATTTAACTTTGGCTTTCTCCGTCCTATAGTATCTAATCATATCGCGCATTCTTGAAAAATCCCGATTGCTGTTAAATATTCTATAACCGGCAATGCTCTTACTAAAAACATGATAAAGCTGGCCGCTTTGGATTTTTTCTTTACGGTTCATTTTTCCCCTTGTCTGTATTACAAAACCCGTGTCCGTTCCGGGATCGGACATTGGTTAATCTAATAACAACGCTTTTATCTTTGCTAAATGCCGCTGATAAGAAATCCTGTCTTCTATAAATTCTCTATATTGTTCGCCTTTTATCTCGAGCAAATCATCAAAATTACACAGCCTGTCTTTCTCAAGTGAATCTAATGTGTATTCCTTGTATGAAGACCATAACCAATCTGAAAGATCATTAACTAAATGAGCCGTAACAGGATTTAAATGGATATATCTTGTTAAATGTAATAACTGCTCATCCGTCTCAACCAATACATTTTTAAATCTCCCTTCCCATAGCGGCCCTTTTCTTTTATGCCTGGTATTGAAATAACGGCTATAACTATTAAGGATATTGCCCATAAATATCGATACCCCGCCTTCGTTTGTCTGTTTCAAGATCAGATGCAAATGCGTGGGCATTATACAATAAGAGATAATCTGCACTAACTTCTCTCCGGTTTGCGGGAAACAAGAATAAGGCTTATGAAACCCATCCTTTTTAATTTCCTCTAACTTTAAGTATTGGGCGAAGCTGCGCGATAAATTCTTAATCTGGTAATACTGCAACAACGCTTCCATCCTTAAGAATTCTTTTTGATTATTAAATATCTTAAAGCCGGCTATACTCTTCGTAAAAACGTGGTACACATCGCCGATTATAATTTTTGCTTTACGACGCATACTTTACTCACCTACTTAAACCAAATCAAACCCCGGGGGTTTGATTTGGGTTAATGTTTG
>JBDRDG010000261.1:0-4430 GCA_043821045.1 Candidatus Omnitrophota bacterium
TGTGAAGGTTATGAAGTTATTAACGCCTCTTGCGCCGTGGATGCGAATGAACTTATTAAAAAAGTAAAGCCGGATCTTGTCCTGCTCGACATTAATATGCCGGAAGTCGATGGGAGTCTGGTATATCAAATTATAGATATGTTTCATAAAAGGACAAAAGTAATTGTGTGCAGTGTCCGATGTTTGGAAGACCAGCGTAAAATTATCGAAGGGGCCGAAGATTATTACGATAAATCTCATGGGATAGATGTCCTGCGCGGTAAAGTTAGAGGGATTTTGGAAAATGAGTAAAAAAAAGAATGTTCTTATAGTTGATGATGAACCGAAGATAAGAGATATATTCCGGCGGTCTTTACAGCCGGCCGGTTATCATATCATAAACGCGGCAGACGGAGAAGAGGCTTTAATAGTATTTAGAAATGAAGAGGAGATAGCTTTGGTAATTCTTGATATCGGACTGCCTAAAATCAGCGGTATAGATGTTTTTGAATTGATAAGAATAAGGTCGCCGCGGGTAAAAATTATCGTGGCCAGTATTCATCCTTATGAGGAACAGAAATTCTTAATCTGGAACGCCGACGATTATTATTATAAATCCGAACATATATCTGTATTAAAGGAAAAAGTAAGAACATTGTTAAAGGGGTGATCTTATGATGCTGTCAAAAGTTGTATGAAAAAATAAGACCGAGAGGAGTGATTTTACAAGGCATATACTAGCGCATAGAAGACAGGATATTATAATCAACAAAATTTAACTATACGCTATCCGCTAAACGCTATACGCTAACAATAGGAATTTTGTCCGGGGGGGGGGGTGGTTATGAATAAGGAGAGACGGTTGTTTGAAAGGGTGGAGACAAGAATTACGGCTAACTGTTCGCGGTATCAAGAGCGCGGCGGTTCTTTCGAACATTTATTTTCCTGCACGAGGGATATTTCAGCCAGGGGGGCGCGTCTTATTGTACCGAGAGAAGTTAGAGTAGGCGAACAGGTTCTTTTACATCTTGATTTACCCACGTGTTTGATCGGCGTATTAGCCGGTTGCGAAGTCGCATGGGTTAGACGCAAGAATATTTCTCTTGATGAGAAGAAAGAAAAGGAAGTAATAGAGACAGGGGTGAGTTTTCTAAATATGGACAGGGGTGATTCCGAAAAACTAAAAAACTTTCTTGGCGAAGTCAGGAAGAAGGATATGACGGTAGTCGACAGTGTGCCGGTGTGAAATAACAAAGGCGGGTAAAACGCGGCGGATTTTAGATAAAAAGGAATATTTTTTTCTCTGATGGCAAGTCATAAAAATATCGTTCTTATGGCGTTAGTGATTTATATTCTTTCGGGCTGCGATTATTATGAGAAATCAAAAAAAGAGGAGGAAGAGATTATTGGACATGCCGGCGGTTATAATTCGAAAGTGAAAAAAATACAAGTGGTTTTGCGCGAGTTAGGTTTTGAGTCCGGCCCGATAGATGGGAAACTGGGCGGGCATACGCGAAGAGTAATTCAGGAGTTTCAGAAGGTAAATAATTTGAAAACTAATGGTTTTGTCGATATAGAAACTTGGAGTAAGTTATGCGGGGAAGAAGTCAGTTCCGATGCCATACAAAAACGATTAACACAAGCAGTTTGGGTTAGAAAGGTTCAGAAGGCTCTGGGCGATGCCGGATTTAATCCCGGACCAATAGATGGAAAATTAGGGCCAAGGACAACTAAGGCTATAAAGAAATTTCAAGAATCCATGAGGATTAAGCCCGACGGTATTGTTGATCCTAAGACGTGGATAAATCTCTATGAATATTTCTCTAAAAGTGTACCGCCATTAAGAAATGGTGGCTAAATAGAAGGCGGTAACCCAGATAGAAACTATACCACACATAGATAAGATAAAAAAGTGAGGTAAGAGATCATGAAAGCTTTATTAATCATTTGTATTTTGGCCGCGTTAATTATAACCGGCTGTACTACCGTGCAGAAAGGCGCGGCAACGGGGGCGGTCCTCGGCGGTGGTTTAGGCGCGGTTATCGGGCATCAATCGGGACATGGCCGGGAGGGGGCTGGTATCGGCGCCGCCGCCGGAGCGATTAGCGGAGCGATTATCGGAGATCAAATGGATAAGATGTTTTGTCCTCAGTGCGGCAGAAAATTTGTTTCTTCGCTTAAATATTGTCCTTATGATCAAACAGAGCTAAAGCTGATACAGAAATAAAGGAGAAAAGTATATTTTAAAACGGCAAAGGGGTGGAGTTTAGTTCTATAGCGAAAATATTTAGCTGGCAGTTAATGGGTCGAAGATTTTTCATATAATCCTAAAATCAAAAGGAAAGGTATTAAGGATATGAGAGAAAAAATATTTATCATTGTCGTCTTAATATTATCCGCCGGTTTATTGTCCGGCTGCGCCGCCTTCAAAAAGGCTCAGAGAGCGGATGCGTTAGAGCTAGAGTTGGGTCAATTGTATAAAAAGATCGATCGGTTGGAAAATGAGAAACAATCTTTAATGTTAACTAAAGAAAAGGAATCGTCGGATTTGGAAAAAGCTAAAGAGGAGCTCGAAAGAAGGTTAAAGAAAGAAATAGGCGAGTATAAAGCGAAGTTAGAGATGACTGAGAGAGGGTTAGTAATTACATTTATTGATGAGATTTTCTTTGATTCCGGCAAGGATAAAATACGCGGTGAAGGAGAGGATATCTTGCGTAAAGTAGCTAATGTTTTAAACGTCAATGTGGCCGGTTCTCCTATAGCCATTGAAGGGCATACTGATGATCAGCCGATAAAGTACTCCGGCTGGAAATCGAACTGGGAGCTGTCAGCGGCGAGAGCTCTTGCCGTGCTTCACTATCTTATCGATAAGTGTGAAATTATCCCCCAGCGGGTTTCCGCCGCGGGATACGGTGAATACAGACCGGTAGCTTCCAATGATACGTTTGAAGACAGGCAGAAGAATAGGAGGGTCGAAATAGTAATTCTTCCTTCCCCGATAAGTAAAGAAAGAATGCAGAATTAGTTTTCCTCGTAGTTTATTGATATTGGCATAAGGTGCATGAAAGGATAAGCCCACATTTAGCGTATGGTCGATTATAATCGCGAGTAATGAGTATTTTTTACGCATAGCGCATAGTGGTAATATATTTTTTTACTCAATACGCGAGACTCACGACACGCGACTATATTTCGTATACGCTATGCGTTAATAATGGTGTTTAGAGTTTTAATAATAAGGAGGTGCAAGATGGGTAAGTGTGTTAAAGCCTTACGATGGACGTTTGTCGCCGCGATGGTTATCGCTTTCTGCGTTCCGGCCAGGGTGGTCTCTGCCAAGACTATTTTTATAAAAGACGCCGATAACAAATATTGTCCTGTGACCGCGGTTGAGCTTTCACGCAAGCGTTTCAATACGGCGTATGAAGGCAATCGCTATTGGTTTTCGTCTTATCAGGCGGTGCAAGAATTCAAGAAGGATCCCGAGAAGTATGTGGCGAGATTGGCGAGGCAGGAGAGAAGGTAGGATATAAAATTATTCTGTATCACGTAACACGTATCACGTCACGAATTATCTTATAAGCTGGGTGTCAGGCGTGACCAGATACGTGTTACCTGATACGGGATAAAATTTTTGTATCTTGTTTCTTGGTTATTGGTGATTAGATTCTTGACAAAGCCAGTCTTGCAAGGGGGGTAATATGGATAAGAGGCAGGGGAGTGAGAGAAAACGGCGTCGCGATTTGGGTTTGTTTCGTTATTTTCCCAAGAAATGGGGTGAACACCATAAGGAACATGTCTATTCTACAGAAGAGAAGAACGGTGTAAGAAAAGATAACGCGTAATTCAAACCGCGAGTGTAAAAGTAAAGTAAGATTTTTAAAGGCGGGGAATTTTTCGAAGAAACAAGGACAGCAAAAGTAAAGGTGACAGACACCTTTTAAATTGAGAGATATTTATTTTGTCTAAAAATAAACCCATGTCGAGACAAGCCCGGATAGTTATTCCGTATACGCCCAATCATATTACAAAGATGAGGTAATTACTATCAAAAGGTATTTGATAATGAACGAGATTATAATCAATATTGTGGGTGGATGAACGAATATACCTTAGAGTATAATTTGGAATGTCTAACCCAAAATTCGTGTCAGAAAGCGCAACTTTTTACTGCCTCATGAAAACCATATGGTTATGAGAGCGACTCGCGAAGTAAAAAAGCGCGGGCAAATTTTGTAGATAACCCTGCCCCGAGGAATTTCACACTGTGAAATTCCCGGAACTTAGTCATTGGAAGTCTCCTCACAAGGAAAATTCCTAAGGGCCTTTTATCCTAAAGGGCACAAGCACCCTAAAGGGTACAAGCACCCTAAAGGACACAGGCCAAATTTTCCATAGCCTTCGGCTTAGAAAATTCGGGGTCGGCCCGAGCGTAGCCTGCCCGTAAGGGT
>JBDRDG010000262.1:0-15554 GCA_043821045.1 Candidatus Omnitrophota bacterium
TTTGTCATTTTGCATTTTGGTCTTTGATTTTTGATTTTGCAAGATCGTGCTTCTCTAAAAATACCCTCATATCTTCGGGCAGCTTTGTGGTAAAGGTAAACGTTTTATTTATCGCCGGATGCGTAAATCTTAGTGAAAAGGCGTGTAAAGCAAGCCGCTTAAACTTTACTTTAAAATCGCGCCGATAGGCGTAAACCGTCTCACCGAGTATAGGGTTTCCTCTCTCGGCAAGATGTATCCTAAGCTGATTAGTCCGCCCCGTAAGCGGCGTAAGTTCTACCACGCTAAAACTGTTTAACTGCTCAAGCACAGCATAGTTCGTTTTGGCCGCCTTTTTCTTTTCATGAAAACGGCGCCCCTGCTTATCGATAATACAAGAGCTAAAAACACCGCTTGCCTTGGGGAGAAATCCGCGGATAAAAGCGATATATTTCTTTTTAATCGCGCCTCTTCTAAACTGATCCATAATCTTTTGCTGGATCTGCCTTGTCTTGGCGTAAACTATAACCCCCGTCGTTTCTCTGTCTAAACGGTGGCAGGGGAAAACTTTTGTTTTGACCTCTCCGGCCAATAAAGAGGTGAGCGTATGTTTCTCTCCCTTTGGCGTCGGCTGAACGACAATTTTAGCTTTTTTATTAATTACAATAATATGCTCGTCTTGAAAAATTACATCAAACGCTTCAGCCATTACTATTTAAAAAACATATAGCGAATACTCTCTAAAACGAACCTTCACCGACTATCCCGCGCACGGGACCCCGCTATATACTAAATTGGCGGTGCGGAAATTCCCTTCGACGGAGTCATTCGATAAACTCATGATAATTCGAATGATCCTGAGTATTCCCGAAGGACTCAAGACACGGTCGACTAAGGCATCCTGTGCGCTTGCGCTTCAAAATACCAAGTCTCATTGATTAAAAATATCTTTGATTTCTTCCTGCAGTTCCCGCTTCAATATTTTTCCCGTGCTGTTCTTAGGAAAAACTTCTTTAAAAATAACTTTCAAAGGTACCTTATAAGACGCTAAATTCGCCCGTAAATAGCTTATCAACTCCCTTTCTTTAATCCCGCCCGCCGGTATAACAAAAACAACCGGCACTTCACCGCGATGGCGGTGTAGAACACCCACAACACTTGCTTCTTTTACCTTCGGGTGTTTATACAACACATCCTCAATCTCACGGGGATAGACATTAAGACCGCGGACGTTAATCATATCCTTTATCCTCCCCATTATATGGATATGCCCTTCGGTATCGATTTTGGCTAAATCACCGGTGTAAAGCCATCCGTCACGCAGAGTTTTTTCGCTTTCTTCCTCAAGACGGTAATACCCTTTCATAACGCTCGGCCCCTTAACCAAAAGTTCGCCGACCTCATCGGCGGCTAAAAGGCGGCCTTGTTTATCGACGATCTTTATCCGCAAGGAAGCGAAAACTAACCCTACAGACCCAAGTTTCCTTTTCCCTTTTAAAGGATTAAGCGATACTACCGGAGAAGCTTCGGTCAAACCGTAGCCTTCTAACAAGGGACGTTTGAACTTGCTCTCAAACCTCTTGAGTGTCTCTTTTGGTAAAGCGGCGGCACCCGATATGCACAACCGCACGGGATTAAGAATCCTCGCCAGGAGTAATTTGTACCAGGATAGTTTATGTTCGGCCAAAATAGTATAGAGGGAAGGAACCGCTACAAAAACAGTGACTTTATTTTTAAACACCGCCCTTATAACACGTTTAAACGGACGGATTGTGCGCATGATAACGATTTTGGCTCCGGCATAAATCGGTAAAAGCATGCATACGGTAGAAGCAAAAGAGTGGAATAAAGGCAGGATACATAAGGCGCAGTCGTTTTTACGCATATTAATTGCCAAAGCGGCGTCTCTTATATTAGCGAGAAGATTGCCATGCGACAAACAGGCCCCTTTCGGCCGGCCGGTTGTCCCCGAAGTATAAAGAATTTCGGCGATGGAATCGCCCGATATAGAAAAAGAGTGTTTAAATACACCCGCTTGTTTAATAAGTTTATAAAATCCCAAACACCCCTTTTCTTTACAGGAAGGGACACAAACAAGATGTTTTAAACTATCAACGCGGCTTAAAATTACCTTAGCCTCGTCTAATTTATCGATAGAACATATAAGGATTTTGGCTTGGGAATCTTCAACTACAAACTTAGCCTCTTCCCTTTTAAACATGCTGTTTATGGGAACGACCGTAGCGCCTACCTTTAATATGGCAAAATATGAATAGACAAATTCGGGACAATTCGGCAGCCAGAGGCAGGCGTGGTCATTTCGGCCTAAACCCAAATTATACAAACCGGCAGCTAATTTATCAACCGCAACCCGTAAGGAAGCGTAAGTAATCTTTTTTGAGCCAAAAACAACAGCGGTTTTCTTAGGGAAGCTTGAGCTTACGCGGGTAAACATATCGACCAATGTCAAATCACTGCTTTTTCTTATCATCTTATCAATCCTCGCAAATTTCTGTGTAATGTGCAACGAAAAAGCGATTGTGTAATGTTAAATGTGTTATGTTTTATGAAATAATTTGCATTACACAAAACGCGGGCACAATGAATCCACTCCCCGGGCTATCCCGAAATATCGGGATCCCGCAACACCATTATATAAAAAAACATAGGAAAGCGGGAAAGCCCGGGGTTTCCTAAATCTCCTCGCATTCATCCCCGGCTTGATCCTTCGGGAATACTCAGGACAAGAAGCCGGGGATTTCTGCGTATCGATTAAACATTACACATTATAATAAATATTGCCGATTAGACACTGACTTTGACGATCTTCCTGCGCCGAATCACATACAGATATATACCCAAAATACAGCCGAGTAAATTACTTAAAATATCCTTCCATTCAAAAGAACGGTAAGGCAGATAATATTGTATCAGCTCCATGATAATCCCCCAGGAGAAAGCGTAAATAAAACTTATTCTTACCCAACCGGCCATATTTACAAACGCCCGCCCGCTTAAACAGGCGAGAAAAAAATACATAAAAAAATGAACGGCTTTATCCAAAGGCAGAAAAGAAGGAAAATCTTCCCGCCCTAGAGGAAACAGGGACGCAGCCAAAATAAATAATGAATAAAAAACAAGGATTTTCATTCGGAAAGAATTCTTCTTCTCTAGCGCCGCCATTTTCAGTATCTTATCTCTATTTTAAGGGAATTTCAAGGCTGAATCCATCATAGGCGAATTTTACCTGAGGCAGCTCTTTATTTATCTCCTTCTCGATGAGACGCGGTTTAGCTTTTAACATGGTCATGCCGAAATGGGTAAAAACAGCCAACTTTGGTTTAATTTTTTTTATCAGAGAAACAGCTTCGGGCAGGCTCAAATGATCATAGTCCTTGCGCGGCTGGTAAAAGACAACGTTGAGCACAAGAACAGTGCTGCCACGGTATATATCGACGAGGCCGTCGAAGTATTTCGTGTCGGAAACAAAAGAGACAACGCTGTCGTCGATAAAGAATTTTAAACCGTATGTTTCCACCGAATGGAAGTTTTTTACCGCCGCCGCGAACTTTAAATCTTTCACGCTATATTCGCCTTGTTCAAGGAATATTATCTTATCAAGGTAATTTTTAAGATAGGAAAACAACACCCCGTCCTCGCCCACGCTGTCGGCGGGAGCGAAAAGGATTCCGCGGCGCCTGAATCCGCCTTCGGTCATCGCCTCAACCATTACGTTAAGGTCGCCGGAATGGTCAAGATGTTTATGAGTAAGGACAATCGCGTCCAGGCCGCCAAGGTCTAAAGGCGGCCGTGATTTATTACACCTTACAATCGAACCAGGGCCGGGATCAATAATTATATTCGTAGATTTGTAATTCAACCAGATGCCGCCGGAAGAACGCAGCTGTTTAATCATCACGAATCTGGCGCCGGCCGTACCTATAAATTTAATAAACCCCATACCCTCTTAGAAAATTAAAAATTCATCAAATGGAATCCCCTCGGCCTAAAGGCCGAGGTTCCCTAAATGATCCCCGGGTCGCTATATACTGGGGTAATTTTCTTCGAAATTTTCCCCAGACTCCCTCGGGGATAATCTCCTCGCATTCATCCCCGGTTTGATCCTTCGGGAATACTCAGGACAAGAAACCGGGGATTTCTGCGTTTCGATTAAAAAAACTACATCATAATTTATAGCTGATAATTAATGGCTTTTATCCCGCTAAAAGCTATCTTCCCGCTTCCTCTTTTAATCCTTGCCTTATATCCTGGGCTTCGAAAATAATTGTTGCCTGTAGACAAAAACGATTTTATATTCTGCAATTCACTTTTTCATTTTGCATTTTGAATTTTTCATTGTGTATTGTTATTCGTTGAGCCATATCTTCCTCATCTCGTCAGTTATTGATTTCTGCAAGGTATAATCTATATCTTTTAGATTTTCTTTCTTCTTCTTTACTTTTATCTTGCTCAAAAAATCCCCCGTCTTTAAACAATTCGCCCCCTCTTGTTTGACAGAGGAAATCAACTCGCGGTCATCGCTTACCACAAAAACATGGCGTTTGTTTTTACAGCCGCTTATTTTCACGCGAATGACGTCATCGGCGGTTTTTTTGTCGGAAAAGACAATTTCAAATTGGCTTTCGGCCCGAATTATATTTACGTCTATTCTTCCGTCAAAAACAATTGTTACGCGGTTATTTCTGCTTCCCGTGAGGTTGTGGCGCTTTAAGAAAAAAATCAGTTCTTCTTTGGGAAAAGGGTCTCTTTTGACTGAGGGTATTTTATGAACTAGATTCCAGCCATCGATGATATACCAAAGCATAGATAACGCCTCCCGCTATCCCCGAAAACACAATAAATGAGAGAACTATTAAAGATACGCTCATCGCGACAGAGCCGGGCACGCCAATTTTCGCGAGAAAATAAATTGTTGCCGCGTCTCTTGTCCCCATGCCGGCAATAGTCAACGGTATCGTACCGATAAACTGGATGAAAGGTATAAGGATGAAAAAATATTTTAACGGCGGATTTACATGAAATGCCCTCGCTAAAAGATAAAAAATAAGGCAAGAGCCGACTTGAATAAAAATTGAATATATAATGCTTTTGATAAACACTCCGATGTTTTTACGAAAGAAAAAAAACTCTTCGTAAAGATTTTTGATTTTCTTGCCGAAAGAACTTCTGCCGAGATATTTTTCGATAAAACGGAAAAATGCTTCGTTAAGAAGGATAAAAATCGAACCTATGGTAACGGCTGAAAATATAAGCACGGCAAGCAATATATCCTTCTCTCCCACCAGATACCCTCCCAAAGGGTAAGCGACTAAAACAATTAAACAAAGAGCTACCAGGCCGCTAAAGCGGTCCATAACCACGGAAGATACTGTCTTAAATCCCTGTTTGTAACGGGAGGTAATCGCTAAACTCTTAAAGGCGTCGCCGGCTATAATCGAAGGAAAGAACAGGTTAAAAAAATACCCGGCGAAAGAAACGCAAAATACTTCGCGAAAAGAAGCCGCGATGCTCATAGCGTTAAGGATAAACTGCCAGCGCATAACGCCTAAAACATATGATAAAAAAAAGACTAAGAAAGAAAGGGCGATATAAAGCTTATTTGACTCTACAAATAAAGCGATGAGTTTCGAATAAGGGATATATTTAAAGAGAGCGAAAACAATTCCTAAACTGACGGCTATTTTTAAAATAAAGAAGAAAACCTTGTTTAACTGGCCGCGGTTGTTTTCTTTAAAGAAATTCATATTTTATCAATAACTTACGTAGCTGCCGCGTAAACGCTGATAGGCGCTTAAAGCGGCTGTGGCGCCTTCGGCGGCGGCGGTTACTAACTGCCGCAAAGGCCGGCGGCGGCAATCACCGCAGGCATAAAAATAATCACGCGAAGTTTTCATTACCTGATCAGTAACAATAAAACCTCCCTCATCCATATCAATAACTCCCCGGCACAACTCTGTATTCGGCTTTACACCAACAGCAATAAACAAGCCGTTAACAGAAAGGGTGCTTTCCTTTTTATCGCTTTCCAAAATAATCGCCTCAAGAAACCGCCCGCCTTCGATTGCTTTTATACGGCTGTTTAAAATTACCTCTATATTGTCTTTGGCGAACAACTCTTTCTGCAAATAATCTAAAGCGCGCAATTGATCGCGGCGGTGGATAAGATAGACCTTTTTACATAGGGAAGAAAGGTATATGGCGTCTTCCGCGGCGGTATTCCCTCCCCCGACAACGGCGGCTGTTTTATTTTTGAAAAAATACCCGTCACAGACGGCGCACCAGGAAACGCCCTTGCCGGTAAACTCCTCTTCCCCCTCGACGCCAAGCTTACTAAATACCGCGCCGGTGGCGATAACTGCCGCGGCGGATTCGTGATCACCGCTCTCGGTCAAAACAACCGGCCGGCCGGCGGCAACTTTAAGCGACTTAATCTCTGTCTCGACGACTTCAACATTTAACTCTCTTACCGTATCGGTTAAGGTTTTCAAAAGGCCGGCTCCTTTCGTATTTAAAGCGACGCCGGGATAGTTATCGATACTGTCGATATAAAGGAGCTGGCCGCCCAAAGAACTCCGCTCAAAAATAACCGGCGACAAACCGGCACGTTTAGCGTAAACCGCGCAGGAAATACCCGCGATACCTCCTCCGATAATAGCCAGTTCAACCGTTTTCATTGTCAGCGCCGATATTTCTTTAATCTTTTAGAAACAAGATACGCCGGATAACACAAGGTTTTTGAAAGAAACCTATTTAGAAAACTTCCCTTGGGAGACGGAAATAAAATAGTCTATGGAACGATCGTATGTCTTCTCCGCGTCAGGAGGGAAAAAACATCCGGGAATCTCGTTACTTGAAAGATGATAATGAAGGCAGTCACAACAAATCCCTTTACGTGAACAACCGGGATAAGAACAGGTACACTTATCTAAATTGGGCTTTTTATTATTGCAGGTCATCTTATTTATGTCTTGTTTTTATGTTTTAAATCGTCTTGCCTCATGGCGGTCTTTGTCTTTTTTGCTATATCTTTCAACTTCTTGCTTAAAAACACCCTCTTAAAGAAAGAAACCCTGTCGATAAAAACAACGCCGTTTATGTGGTCAATCTCGTGCTGTAAAGCGACGGCAAGGACGCCTTCCGCTTCAAGAGAAAAAGGATCGCCTTTTTCATCAAGGCTCTCTACCCATATCTTCTTTGCTCTTTTTACCTCAAGGCTAATACCGGGGAAACTTAAACAGCCCTCTTCGTAAACGACGCTGCCCCGCTTTCTTATTATCCGGGGGTTAACAAGCTTAAATACGCCTTCTTTCGTCTCAATAACTACCAGCTGTAAATCAATTCCGGCCTGATTAGCCGCAAGGCCGAGGCCGTCGGAAAGTTTCATTAACAGATACATCTCGCCAAGGATTTCTCTCGTTTCGTCGTTTACTTCCTTTACCGGCCTGGCTTTAACGCGTAAAATTTTATCGCCCCAATGATGTATGCGCAATTTTGTTTTGCTCATCAAGTTCCACAAACTTCGCCTTAAGATTTTTTATCTCGTCTTCACCGTATAATGCGTAAGAAAGAATAACAAGCTTATCGCCTCTATAACCCGAACGCGCCGCCGGCCCGTTCAGACAGATTACGCCGCTGCCGCGTTTGCCTTCAATCACATAGGTACGCAGGCGCGCGCCGTTGGTCTGGTTAAGGACGTCCACTCTTTCGCCGGCAACTAAACCGGCGGCTTCGATTAAATCCTTATCAATCGTGATGCTTCCTTTGTAATACAACTTAGCCTCGGAGACCGTGGCGTAATATATTTTTGATTTAAGCATTATTCGAAACATACTCACCCCTGTTTTTTCTTTTTTATAAGGTTAAATGTAAGGCTGGCGATCATTAACTCTTCGTCGGTAGGGATAACTAAAACCTTCGTCTTAGAACCGGCTATTTTCCTGACGCCGCGCTTAAACTGCGCGATCATATCAGGGTTATTTTCGCCGATACCGGCGGTAAAGCAGACGGCGTCAACCCCTCCCAGAACCAAATAATAAGCGCCGATATATTTTTTGATCCTATAGATAAACATATCTAAGGCAAGATTAGCGAGAATATTGGATTTCTTCGCCATCTTTTTTATCGTCCGCACGTCGTTGCTTATTCCGGAAACACCTAAGAGGCCGCTTTCTTTATTAAGGAGTTGATCGATTTTGTGATAAGAAAAATTTTCTTTACGCATTAAATATAACACTGCCGCGGCATCTATATCGCCGCAGCGCGTCCCCATAATCAGCCCTTCAAGCGGGGTAAAACCCATCGAGGTGTCAACCGGCCGTCCCCGGTCAATAGCGGCGATACTGCAGCCGTTTCCCAGATGGCAGGTAATCAGTTTCAGCCGGTTTAACCGCCGGCCAAGCACCTTTGCCGCCTCCATGGCAACATATTGATGCGAGGTGCCGTGAAAACCGTACCTGCGTATTTTATACTTCCGGTAGTATTTTAACGGGATAGCGTACATATAAGCGTACGGCGGTATCGTCTGATGGAATGCCGTATCGAACACCGCTACCTGTAAAACCCCCGGCAAAGCTTTAAGGCAAGCCATTATACCTTCTAAGTTAGCCGGGTTGTGCAAAGGAGCTAACTCGATGGTATCTTTTATCTTGCCGATAACTCTTTTATCGATAATATGCGGCTGGCGGAAAGTCTCACCGCCATGTACGACACGGTGCCCTATCGCTCTTATATCATCAAGGTGATCGATAGATTTACTGCTTATCAACTGGCGGAAAATCATCTCCATGCCTCGTTGATGCGTCGCGGCCGTCGACCCTTTCTCTCCGATTTTTTCGATTAACCCTTTACTGATTAAGGAACCTTGAGGAAACTCGTAAAGTTTGTATTTTATTGAAGAACTGCCGCAGTTTATCGTGAGGATTTTTCTGCCTTTGGAGAAGTATTTCTTTCCTTTAACGCGTCCGGCTGTTTTCTTGGCTTTAACCATTAGGATAGCACTTATTTATATTAATTAATTCTCGCTTTTAACGCTAAAACAAAAAATCTAAGTAACAGGGCAGAATTCATCGGCGTCTTTCTTTACTTTTTGCGCTCTTATTGCCGTAACCGCCGCGCAGTCAATAATATCCTCCACGCTGCAGCCTCTTGACAAATCGCTGCACGGCTGAACCGTTCCGAGAATTATCGGGCCGATAGCCCTTGCCTTAGTTAACCTTTCGGTAAGTTTATAACAGATATTGCCGGCATCAAGATTAGGGAAAACTAAAACGTTGGCTCTGCCGGCGACATCGCCGTCAGAAACTTTGATTTTCGCCACCTCCGGCACTATCGCCGCATCAGCTTGAAGCTCACCGTCGATTAAAATATCTGGTTCTTTCGATTTGGCGATGGCTACGGCTTCTTTAACTTTATCTATCCACCTTCCCTGAGCGCTACCTTTGGTAGAGAAACTCAACATTGCCACGCGGGGAGTAATGTTAAGCACATCGCGGGCGAAGCGCGCGCTGGTAACGGCAATAAGCGCGAGCTGGTCGCTTGTGGGATAAGGGATTACTCCGCAATCGGTATAAACGAAAAGGCCGTTTTCTCCGTATTGACAGTTAGGAATACACATAATAAAACAGCTCGACACCAAACCGCAGCTCCGGTCGATATTTAAACAGTTTATCGCCGCCCGGATTACGTTTGACGTTGTATAAGCCGCGCCGGCTACAAACCCGTCGGCGTACCCTAAACGCACCATCATCGCCGCGTAATAAAGAGGATTTTCCATAAGCTCTCTTGTCTCTTCAAGGGTAGCTTTTCTCGCCTGTTTCTTTTCATAAAAGAAATTTGCTAACTCCTCCTGCCTTTCCGGCTCTAAATTGTCCTGAGTAAGAAGCAAAGGCAAAGCTATACCTTCTTTTTCTATATACTCAACAGCTTTAACAACCCGTTCGTCAAAGGCCTCGGGAAAGATAATCTTTTTGGGATTTTTCTTCGCCTCGGCGCGCAAAGCGTTAATAATTCTTTCCATAAACAACCCTCCCATTTTAAAGTTAGATTTGAATATTACCATAAAGTTTATTTTTATTCAACAAATTAATTACTAAGTCTGGACATTACCCAAAAATAAGGCGCGAATTTATCTAACAACGTGGATTATTAAGAGGTAGCGGAATTAAATTAAATCGGATAAAGATATTTAATCGTGTTCTTAAAAATAGAGTGGAAATTTTGAATCTTGCTTGTTGAATTTTAAATTTATAAGACCCCTCCGGCAGAATTTTTTTGGGGGGAAAACTCCAATACTAACTTAGTTTACAATTAAGCAATAATAAATTAAAATATCTTTTATGTTTAAGCAACATATTAAAGCCCTCTTAAACGTCCTTTTCCCCGCGGTATGCTTTACCTGCGGCAAAAAAATAGACCAAAGCGTGCTCTGCCCGGCCTGCCGCGACAAGATAAAACCGTTAGCACCGCCTCTCTGTAAAGGCTGCGCTAAAGAAAAAACCGCCAAAGGAACGTTATGTAAAGATTGCCGGGCAAAAACGATATACCACGACAGGCTGATAAGCTGTTTTTCCTATGAAGAACCGATAAAGACGCTTGTTCACCTTTTAAAATACCAGCACCATGATTACCTTATTGATTTTTTATCATCTCTTATGGTAACCTATTTGCTTTCAATCGGCTTTAAGGATGAGGGCGCGGATTTCATCACGGCCGTGCCGTCACATCCGGTAAGGCTAAAAGAACGGGAATACAACCAGAGCCTGTTACTGGCGGAAAATTTAAGCGGCGCATTAGGAATTCCCTTAAAAAGTGGTATAATCTTCTGTAAACAAAACAGGCCGCATCAGACAAAACTTACAAAAACTTTTAGGATTAAAAACGTGGAAGATAATTTTTACGTAAAAGACGGCATGGAAGGAAAAAATATTATCCTCATCGACGACATTATAACAACGGGATCAACGGTTTCTCAATGCGCCAAAGCCCTAAAAGAGAAAGAAGCCGGGTATATCACCGTGCTGACACTGGCGAAAACATGATAACGGCATACGGAATAACGGCCTGTTTTTTACCGCGGAAAAAATGAAGATATTAAGAACCTATATTCTGAAAGACTTCTTGTCGTCGTTTTTTTTCTCAATCATGTCCTTAACCTTGGTGATGATGTTAGGCAACCTGATAAAAATATCGGACATGATCATCAGAAAAGGGGTAAACGTAATCGACGCTTTTAAACTCTTCTCTTTTTTCATCCCTTACATATTGGGTTTCACCATACCGCTATCGATTCTCATGGGCACGCTTTTGGTCATGGGACGGTTTGCCGCCGACAACGAACTTGTCGCGATTAACGTGGCCGGCATATCGTTTTTTCGGATTTTAAATATATTTCTTACTATCGGGCTTATTTCCAGCCTCTTTCTCTTCATCCTTAAAGACAAGGTCTTGCCTGACTTCCACTACAATTACCGCTGGCACATAAAAAACATATACGCCAAGAACATAACGGCGATAATAGAACCCGGCGTCTACCTGGAAAATTTCAAAGACACGATACTTTACGTCGAAGACATAAAAGAAAACAAGCTGAAAAACATATTTATATACGAAATATACAATGAAGAGCTAAACCAGGTAACTTTCGCTAAAACCGGCGAGTTCGCCGTCGATAATAATGTCCTCAAGATGAAGCTGGAAAACGGCTTTAGCGACAGGGTAAACGCGAAAGACAAAACGGAATCATACCGGGCGAGCTTTAGCGTTCTCTTTCAGGACCTGCCGATAGAAGGCAAAGACAATGTCACGGTGGATAAAAAGCCGGCGGACATGAACATCCAGGAACTGAAAAAGGAAATCCGCCGTTTTAGGAAGCTTGATATTGACCCGATAAAATTCCTCCTTGAGATTCACGAACGGATAAGTTTCTCCTTCGCCCCCCTCACCTTCGTCCTTTTAGGATTCGGCATTTCACTTGTAGTTAAGCACCGGGAAAAATCAATAAATTTCGGCGTCGCCGCCCTCATCGCCGGGATATACTATATACTTATCCTACTCGGCGAAACTCTCAGCAGTTACCATTACATCCCCCCTCTATTAGGGATGTGGTTCCCTAACATTATCGTAAGCGCGTTAGGAATGTACCTTTTCATGAAATATGCGTATATTAGATAGATATATATCGTAAAAAAAATTGTCTCAAGCTACCTTTTCATCATCTTAACATTTATCGGCCTGCACGTTATCATCGACCTGTTCACAAACTTGAACGATTTCCTGGAAGCGAAAACAGCGCTGCCGCAGATTATCTCTTACTACTTCTATTTTCTGCCGATGATATTCTTAAGAACAAGCCCCTTTGCCATACCGATAAGCATACTTTTTTCCCTGGGAGAATTGAATAAAAACAACGAGATCGTCACAATGCGAGCCTCCGGCATAAGCCTTATCGGCTTATCCACGCCGATAATAGTTTTTTCTTTAACGGTCTCTTTCTTCTCCCTTCTTATCCAGGAAAAAGTGCTCGTTTTCTCCCAGAACAAAGCTGAGACGCTCAAGGTGGAAGCGATGAAAGACATCAACAAGGAAGGAAACAAATTGAAGAACGTCGCTTTCCGCGACAAAAACCAGCTCTTCTTCGCCCACGAATTCATCCCCAGCCAGGGGAAAATGCGCAACGTGATTATTCTGGAAAAAAGCGAAGAAGAGTACATAAAAGAAAAAATCGTCTGTAATACCCTCACCTACGGCGGCGGTTCCTGGAAAGCGGCCGGCGTGTTTATCTACAGTTTAACCCGGACAGGAAGAATGATCGGAAACCCCGTAGCCCTTGCCGAAAAAGAGATTAAACTGGAACTCTCTCCCCAGACGATAAACCTTCGCAAAGACTCCTTATTTGAATACACATCCTTGGCGGAATTAAGAAAAGAAATAAACCTCCTCAAAGAAACCGCGACATCGTCTCTCTTTAACAAGCTGATTATCGAATACCACAAGAATCTGACCGAACCGTTCAGCCACTTCTTCCTGGCGATAGGGATTATCCCTTTCGCCCTGGAGATTAAAAAACGAAAAGTCGGCCTTTCCGCCCTGGCGGGAGGCTTTATCTACGGCTTCCTCTACTACCTCATCTTTTCGGTAAGCATCGCTTTAGGCACCGCCGGCATCCTTATCCCCTCTTTGAGCACATGGATAGCGCCGCTTTTTTTCCTCTCCATGGGAATAACCGGAATAATACGCATACAGTAACCGGAAACAATTCAAAATGCAAAATGTAAAATTAAGGATTATAAATCCAAGAGGTCTAATTTTTAATTTTGCATTGGATATTTTTAATTTGTTATTTGTATACGCTGGTTATTTATAAAACCGCGGGATTTTTAACGAAAGGCGGGAGACTATTTCGTAAGGGATAGTGCCGGCCCAAGAGGCGAGGTCTTCGGCGCTTATTTTGTGATTGCGGCTTTTACCGATAAGGATTACTTTATCGTTTACCTTTGCGGACGCGTTCTTACCGACATCGACCATAATATGGTCCATGCACACCCTGCCGGCGACGTTATATACTTTGTCGTTAATAATCACTTTGGCCCGGTTGGAAAGGTGCCAGGGGTAACCGTCGGCGTAGCCGGCAGCCACAGTGGCGATTGTCGTCGCTTCTTTAGCGATAAAGGTCCTGCCGTAACTTACGCTCCTTCCTTTATCCACCTTTTTCATAAAAATTACTTTTGACTTCAATGAAAGCAAGGGAGAAAAGTTATTGTCGCGACCGGACGGATCAATGCCGTAAAGTATAAGCCCCGGCCGCACGAGGTTAAAATGGGCCTGGTTATAATTCAATATTCCGATACTGTTGGCGCAATGCAAATACTTAAAAGTAATTCCGGCAATTTTTAAAGCGCCAGCCAAGCGGTTAAATATTCTTATCTGGCCTAAAGTAAAATTCCTGTCCGTATCGGCGCAGGGAAAATGGGTGTATAACCCTTCCATGCGAAGGTTTTCCAATGCGGCAATCTTTTTTACAAACGACAGGCTTTCCTCATGCCACACGCCCAAACGGCCCATACCGGTATCGATTTTTATGTGAACACCAACGATCTTTTTTTTCTTCTTCGCCTGCTTATTAAGCTGACGGGCAAATTTTAAATCTACCAGCGTGGGGATAACGTTATACTTAACAAACTCCTTTGCATCCGCCGGCATAACCGCGCTCAAAATCAATATGGGATTTTTAAAACCTTTCTTTCGCAGGGTAATCGCTTCATCCAAATCGCCTAAACCGAAAAAATCGGCGCCGCGCGACAAACACTCCCGCGCTAAGGCTAAAAGGCCGTGGCCGTAGGCCTGCTGTTTTAAAGTAACCATGATCTTAACGCCTTTACCGACGCCCTGTTTTATTCTCTTTAAGTTATCAGCCAAAGCCTTTAAATCGACTTCAATCCATAACGGTCTATACATCTTGACTCCTTACGGCTGTACTCCTATATTAGCGTATAGCGGATAGCGTGTAGCGTATAGAATAATTAGCGTCCAGCGTATAGCGTATTACTCGTGCGTATTAAGTTTTTTCCCATAGAGCATAAGGCATAACTCATAGTGTTAAACAATTTAAAACTCAAAATGAAAAATGCAAAATGAGGAGATTTATATCTTTTATTTGCAATCTGCTATTCCCTCGGCTTCGCTCGGGACTCCCTCCGGTCGCTGCAATCTAATATTAACTATACGCTATACGCCATACGCTAAACGCTAGTTAAAATACGCCATACGCTGGTTTTATTATATCGCTTTAACCTGGCAATCATCGGGATATATATAAAGCGGCTGGAGTTTGTCCATGGGGGTAAACCGCCCCTTTTTATACTCTTCGCCGGCCAGAGAAAGTAAGGCCCGCGCCTTGGGCCAGATATCTTTCCGATAAAAATCAACCGCGTCTTCTTGAGCAAACAGCACATCTCTAAGCCGGCGGTCACAGGTGATAAAAGTATAATCTTTGTGCTTAGAGATAAAATCCAGCGGCGTATAAAGGGCTTCCTTTTTCTCGCGCCTGACTTTATCGCCACCGGTTTTAAACGCCGCGGCGTAAATACGGCCGCGCCGCGCGTCAGACACGACGGCGAGGCGCCGGAATTTGTCTTTCACCTGCCAGGCGCAGGATAAAAAGCTTCCCGTAGAAATCACCGGCTTGTTTACCGCCATGCTAAAAGCTTTTATCACGGCGAACGACAGGCGCAGGCCGGTAAACGACCCCGGGCCGGCGCCGACGACAAAGGCGTCAAAAACTTTCGCCTTTAGCGAAAGTTTATCGAATATATCTTTTAAGTAAACAACCAGCCGGGACGCGCCGTAGTTCTCGCATCGGTTAAAATCAAAGACAATACGGCCCTTTAACATAACCGCGATAGAAACCATTTCCGTGGAAGTATCAATTGCCAGCAGATTCATTGTTCTATATTTTATTTCATTGTATCATGGAATCGCCCTAACATCGCATAATTAAATGTTACCGCGATGTTATTTAGTCTCACTTAAACACCTGTTGTCTAAATGAGACACTAATC
>JBDRDG010000263.1:0-12274 GCA_043821045.1 Candidatus Omnitrophota bacterium
CCTTTTATACATGAGATCTGGGATAGAGAGGTTGCTAAGCGGTATTTTAAAGAACGTGGCGAGGTGTATAAAATAGAGGTAATAGACGATATCGCGGAAGAGAAAGTTTCGATATACAAACATAGTGATTTTGTTGATTTGTGTAAAGGGCCGCACCTTCCCTCTACCGGCCAAGTGAGTTTTTTCAAGCTGTTAAGCACTTCTGCCGCTTATTGGAAGGGGAGCGAAGCTAACCGTCAACTGTCGCGTATTTACGGAACGGCATTTTTTACTCAGAAAGAACTGAGTGCTTTTCTTCATGCCCGCGAAGAGGCAAAAAGAAGAGATCACCGGATACTGGGGAGAAATTTAGGGTTGTTTGATATCTACCACGACCAGGCCGGCGCCGGGATTGTTTTTTATCTGCCTAAAGGAGCGGTCTTGCGGCGTTTGATTGAGGATTGGGAGATTAAGGAGCATATAAAAAGAGGGTACAAAACAGTTATTACGCCGCACATTATGAACAAAAAGCTTTGGGAAACCAGCGGCCATCTTAGTTTTTATACAGATTATATGTATCCGGTTGTTAAAGACGGCCAGGAGTTCATATTAAAACCGATGAATTGCCCCGGGCACATACTTATTTATAAATCGCAGTTACGCAGCTGGCGCGATTTGCCCCTGCGTTTATTTGAGCTGGGGACGGTGTATCGTTACGAAAAAAGCGGCGTTTTGCATGGTCTTTTGCGCGTAAGAGGGTTCACTCAGGATGACGCCCATATTTTTTGCCGCCAAGAAGAGTTGTTGGCTGAAATAGAAGGTGTGCTGGATTTTGTTGAGATCGCGATGAAAAAATTTGGCTTTACTGAATTTACCGCCGAGTTAAGTACGCGGCCGCAGGAATTTATCGGCGAAGTTAAAGATTGGGATTTAGCCGAGTCTATTTTATCCGAGGTTTTAAAAAAACGCGGTATTGCCTTTATCGTCAACCATGGCGACGGCGCCTTCTATGGCCCCAAGATCGACATAAAATTAAAAGACGCGCTTAAGAGAAGCTGGCAATGCGCTACTGTTCAGCTTGACTATAGCCTTCCTAAGAAATTTAATATAACCTACCGCGATCAGAAAGGCGGAGAAAAAGAAGCGATTATGATCCACAGAGTGCTACTTGGCAGTATTGAGCGCTTTATCGCCACATTGACCGAACATTACGCTGGAGATTTTCCTTTATGGCTTGCGCCGGTTCAAGCCTGCGTTGTAAGTATTACAAAAGATGTGCAGGAGTATGCCTTAAAGGTTAAAGAGGTTTTAGAAGAGAGCGATTTTCGTGCGGAAGAAGATGTAAGAGACGAAACCTTACAGAGAAAAATTCGCGACAGGGAACTTGAGAAAATTCCTTATCTTATAATTGTCGGTAAGAAAGAAGAAAAAGGAAAGACCGTTTCCCTGCGTAAGAGAGGCGGGAAAAACTTAGGACAGATGAGAGTCGAAGAGTTAATCTCATTATTGAAAGAGGAGGTGTCATATTAGAAAGAGAGTATGGATCAATGAGCGGATTTTCGCTAAAACCGTCCGTTTAATCGGACCGGAAGGCGAACAGTTGGGTGTTTTTTCCAAAGAGATAGCCTTAAGGAAATCCCAGGAATACGAATTGGATTTAGTAGAAGTAGCTCCCGGGGCGAATCCTTCCGTATGCCGGATAATGGATTTTGCCAAATACAAATATGAACAGGAAAAGAAAGAACGGGAAGCGAAAAAACACCAAAAACATTCTCAGCTCAAAGAGATCAGGATCAGCCCCCGTATTGACCCGCATGATTATGTTGTTAAACTAAAACATATACAGGAGTTTCTCGAAAAGGGTCATAAGGTGAAGGTGAGGTTGTTCTTTAAAGGGAGAGAATTTTATCATCAGGAAGCGGGGAAGCGTATTCTTGATAAATTAATTGCCGACCTAGAATCTTCCTGCGGGAGAGTGGAAAAAGCGCCGCAGCTTTTTGGTCGGTCGATCATAATTATTTTCGGCCCGAACAGCAAATAGAGAAACCGATAAAAGAATCGTTATATATTAGTCGAAAAAGCATCTCTATAATAAAGGAGGCCTATGCCTAAACTAAAGACAAAAAAGGCTTTAGCAAAACGCGTAAAAATTACTAAAGGTAAGAAAATACTCCGTTCCAAGACGGGTCGCCGGCATTTGTTGAGCGGCAAGAAAACAAAAAGAAAACGTGTATTAAGGAAGAAAACCAGCGTGTCTTTAAAAGACAGGAAATTAATGAGGCAGGCTTTGCCTTACGCTTTTTAAATAAAAAGGAGTTCATATGAGGACAACACATTCAGTAGCGGCTAAGAAACGAAAGAAAAAAATATTGGCGCTGGCAAAGGGATTCTGGGGGCAGCGTTCAAGAACTTATCGCCGCGCTAAAGAGAGCGTGCGCCGGGCCTTGGCCTACGCCTATCGCGACCGGCGGGCAAAAAAGAGGGATTTTCGTTCCCTCTGGATCATAAGGATTAATGCCGCCGCGCGCGCTAACGGTATGCCTTACCGCCATTTTATAGCCGGACTTAAAAAGAAACAGATCATGCTTTCACGCGACATACTTGCCGATATCGCCAGCGAAGAGCCGGCAGTATTTGAGCAAATAGTAGAGCTGGTAAAACAGTAAAGTTTACGATGAAGTACATAATCATAGTCGGCTGCGGCAGGACAGGCCGGGAGTTAGCCTTAGAATTTTCTCGCGAACACAACGTGGTTATTGTCGATAAAGATAGCCGCGCCTTAGAGGCATTAGGGGAAGATTTTAACGGTAAAAAAGTTCTTGGCGATGTCTTGGATATAACCGTTCTCGAACAAGCCGGTATAGCTGAGGCTGACAGCCTCATTTTAGTCACCGGCGACGATAACCTCAATATTGTGATTAGCAAGGTGGCTAAGAAACGCTATAAAGTTAATAAAACAGCCCTGCAGGTTTACGATACAAATAAAAAGAAGATATTCGCCGAAGAAGGGTTGATTATTGTAAATAAAACACATATTTTAGTCGAGGTGTTTAAAAAATGTTTATTATAATCGCCGGTGCCGGCCGGCTGGGAATGCTTTTGGCCCAGAAAGTGGGGGAAGATAAACATCGGATCGCGATTATTGATAAAGAGGAGTCGGTATGCGATCAATTGGCCGAAGAGTTCAGAGATGTCCTTATTATCCATGGCGACGCCACCCATCCGGATATTTTACGCGAAGCGAGGATAGATAAAGCCGATGTTTTAGTAAGCACGACTTCTTCCGACGCCGACAACATAATCATCTGTAATATCGCTAAAGAGGTTTTTACGATAAAACGCACGGTCGCGCGCGTCAATAACCCCAAGCATCTCTTGCTTTATAACTACATGGATGTCGATGTTCCGATAGATTCCACTTCGATTATAGCCAGGATCGTCGAAGAGGAAGCTTCTTTTTCCGATGTGATGAATTTGTTGAGTATTAAAAAAGGAAGGCTTTCAATAGTTAGAGTGGACATACCCAAAGATTCCCTTGTAGTAGGAAAGAAATTGAGCGAAATTACTTTGCCTCCCAACTCCGTGCTGATTTCGATTATAAGAGGCTCCCAGATTTCTGTTCCCACCGGATCAACAAAGATTTTAGCCGATGACGAAGTTATCGCTGTAACCCTGATCGATAACGAAAAAGAGCTGATAAAATCTCTTATCGGAGAGTTATGACCCGAAAACACGAGAGATTGCGGACGGCAATGAGAGTGATAAGCGGAATTATTGTTGAACTTTTTTTCTGCCTTTTCCTTATCGCCGGAGGTTTTATCCTTTCGTTGGTTTTTTAAGGTGGGCGAAATAAAGTATCAGGCAGCACGTCGCACGTCATAAATAATTTATCCTAGCTTCTTGATCCTCTATGCCGGATTCTAGATGGATGTTGTATTGAGGAGCGAAGATCGAGCGCCTAGAATTAAGGATCGGGATTCTTACATTTTTATATGTGATTTTGATGCTTCGATTTCACACGGCATCCCTTCGATAAGCTCAGGATTCCTCGAAGGATCCCGAGTGACTTGTAGTGAGCGAAGTCGAACTAAGTCGAAGGAACTCCCCGCACCGTAAATTTTGTATATAGCGGGGTCCCGAAAATACGGGATGTCCTGAGTAAAGTCGAAGGATTGATTTTTGCGTTTTGCATTTTGATTTGGCGAATAAACGAGGTTAGAGGACAATGATTATCTCGCCGGATAGCAAAGATTTCTCTACGGTACTGCATGTTTTGGGACGGTTAATTGTCGGATTAACTCTCTGTATGGCGCTACCTTTTTTCTGGGCCCTTTTCAGTAAAGAGACGGCGCCTTTTTATGATTTTTTGATTTCGATATCTTTATCGGGAAGCATCGGTATACTGTTAATGATTTTTTTCCCGATAAGAAAAGAGATGGTTTGGATGCATACATTTTTCATAGTAAGTTCGGGCTGGGTGGTTGCTTCATTGTTGGGGGCTGTGCCTTTATATCTATCGGCTCATTACGGCTGTTTTTTAGACGCATGGTTTGAAGCGATGAGCGGGTTTGCTACTACCGGCCTTACCTTGGTAAAAGATTTAGACCATATCTCTTTATCTCCCAACCTCTGGCGTCATCTTATGATGTTTCTCGGCGGCCAGGGAATTATTTTGGCGAGCCTCTCTCTTATTTCGCAGGCAAAAGGGTCCGTCTTAGGGTTTTATCTGGGAGAGGCAAGGACGGAGAAGATTTTGCCGAATATCATTGCTACGGCGCGTTTTATTTGGCGCGTAAGCCTTAGCTACCTTATCTTAGGAGTAACCTTTTTATCCGCTTTTTTGGTTAATAAAGGGGTGAATTTTATTAAAGCCTTCTTCCATGCCGTATGTATTTTTTTCGCTTCCTTCGATACGGGAGGTTTTGCCCCCCAGTCGCAGAATATTACCTATTACCACTCCGGTTTTCTTGAAATTATAACGGTTGTATTGATGGTCTTGGGGGCGATTAATTTTAACCTTCACTTTTGGCTGTGGTTCAAAGACAAGCGGGAGATTTATAAAAACTTTGAAATAAGGACATTTTGCGTTAGTTTCTTCTCTCTTCTTATAATTCTCTTTCTTGCCCTAAGAAACTTGCCTGGTTTAGCTCTTTTCCGTAAAGGATTTTACCAGCTTATTTCCGCCCATACCGGGTGCGGTTTTACCAACTTGTCCGGCCAGGAGTTAAACGCCTTCGGTTCGCTCGCGCTTTTATCGATAATCTTCGCGATGATGGTTGGCGGGGGAGTTTGTTCTACGACCGGCGGATTTAAGCTTATGAGGCTGGGAGTAATTTTTAAATCTTTTTTTATCGAGACCAGACGTTGGATGATGCCTCCCAAGGCGGTATATAAGAGCGTGTACCACCATTTGCAGGATTTGATTCTCGAAGATAGGCGGATCAAGGAGGCTTTTATTTTCGCCGGACTTTTTTTGATTACTTATATGGGAGGAGCTGTCGCCGGGATGGTTTACGGTTATCCCGCTCTTTCCTCTTTATTCGAATCGGTTTCGGCGACAGCCAATGTCGGCTTGTCAATGGGGATCACCAGCCCCTCCATGCCGGCGGGGTTAAAAGTGATTTATATTTTACAGATGTGGCTGGGACGATTAGAGTTCCTTGCTATATTTGTTTCTTTCGGTTTTATCGCGTCGTTATTTAAACGATAGAAAGGCAGAATGATCTTTATCAAAAAAACAGCAGGCAGTAAAGTGGCTAATCTCGGGCGGGGGAGTTTTCTCCCCATCGCGCCTTCATCGAAAAGGGCGCCGGGTAAAGAAACTAAAACAGTTTGTTTAGGATGGTTAATTGTCTTGGCCTTGAGCGGTTCATCCGCCTTCGGCCAGAGCCTTCTTTTGAGCGATCTTCTTGCCAACGCCGGTCGGTATGATAACCAAAGCGTCGTGGTGGAGGGGGAAGTTATTGGCGAGGCGTTGGACGATGATCAAAAAGGGTTATGGATTAATATCTCTCAGGCCGGCGTAAACTTGGGGGTATATTTACAGGACAGTTCGTCTGTCGATAAAATCAAACATTTCGGTTCCTTCCAAACAAGGGGCGATAGCGTAGAGATAAGAGGCGTTTTTTATAACCTCTGCCCGTATCATTTTGAACGAGATATTCACGTCGAGAGATTAAGCGTTGTTAAGCCGGGCTTTAGAAGAAAAATAGTTGTTTCGCCGAGAAAACGCCTGGCGGCCTTTGTTTTATCAATAATTTATTTGACAATCGCCGTTGTTTACCTTATAAGGATAAGATATGGATCAAGAAATTAAGAAAATAGAGCAAGGCGCTTCTAGCGAGATCAATAAGGCTTCTTCTTTGGAGGAAGTAGAAGCTTTACGGGTAAAATATCTCGGGCGCAAAGCCGTGATTCACCAATCATTTTCGCGCATGGGCGATTTGAGCCGGGATGAGCGCGTTTCTTTTGGCCGCGACCTCAACATCATTAAGAAAAATATCAGCGATTGGCTTGAGGAAAAGGCGCGTCTTTTTAAGAAAGAGGAAGAAAAGATAGACATGACTTTTCCCGCGGCAAAGATATCTTTTGGGCGTAAGCATGTGCTGAATATGGTCAGTGAGAGGATATGCGAAATCTTTCAGGCGTTGGGGTTTTCGGTTGTTGAAGGTAAAGAGGTTGAGGATGAGTGGCATAACTTCGGCGCTTTAAATATCCCTTTAGAGCATCCTTCCCGCGAGGCATTCGACACATTCTATTTAGATATACAAGAAGACAATATGGAAGCGAAACGAAAAAACAAAGGAAAATACCTTTTAAGAAGCCACACATCTCCTTCTCAAATCAGAGTAATGGAAAACCAGCCGCCGCCTTTGGCGGTTATTTCTCCCGGCAGGGTCTACCGGCCGGATAAAGTCGATGCTTCGCACTCTTTCATGTTCCACCAAATAGAGGGGTTTTGTGTTGATCGCGACATAAACTTTTCTCATTTAAAAGGCGTTCTTCTTTATTTTGCCAAAAATTTCTTTTCAGCCGACGTTAAGCTGCGCTTCCGGCCGCACTTTTTCCCTTTTACCGAACCTTCGGCGGAAGTCGATATAAGTTGTATGATTTGCGCCGGTTCCGGCTGCAGCGTCTGTTCTTCCAGCGGCTGGCTTGAAGTTTTAGGCTGCGGCATGATTCATCCGCGAGTTTTAGAACATTGCCGTATATCCGCCAAAAAATACCGCGGGTTTGCTTTTGGTATGGGTGTGGATAGGATGGCTATGTTAAAATACGGCATTAATGATATCCGCTTGTTTTACGAAAACGATATTAGGTTTCTTAATCAATTCTATGAGATATAAGCGTGGAGTAAACGATGAAGTTTAGTTTAAATTTTATAAAAGAATTCTTTGACCCTGAACGGCCCGCCGCTGAAATAGCGCGTTTGTTAACCATGGCCGGACTTGAGGTGGGGTCGGTGCGAAAAAAAGGCGGCGATTATGTTTTTGAAGCGGAGATAACTTCTAACCGTTACGATTGGCTTTCCATCTTCGGGCTGGCCGTAGAGGTAGCGGCTGTTTTGAATCAGCGTTTCAAACTGCCTTCGGCCAAAAATGAAAGAGAGCCGCTTTTGATTTCACCGCGGATAAAAGTTGCCGGCCGCGGAGACTGCCCTCTATATACGGCCCGGCTGGTGCGCGGTGTGAAAGTAAGCGATTCGCCGCTCTGGTTAAAAGAAAAAATCACGCTTTGCGGAGGGAATGTCGTTAACAACGTGGTTGATATCACAAATTATTGTATGTTAAAATGGGGGAATCCCCTTCACGCTTTTGATTTTGACAAAATCCAGGGTGACATTCACATAAGAAGAGCAAAAGAGGGAGAGCAGTTTCTCGGTTTGGATAATAAGGAAAGGGTTCTTTCTCCAGTGAATTTAGTTATCAGCGATGATTTTAAAATTATCGCCTTAGCCGGTGTGATCGGCGCGAAAAACAGCGAGGTAGGCCCGACGACGACAAATATTCTTTTGGAAGGAGCGGTTTTTTCACCCATAGTTATCCGCCGCTCGCAAAGAGCCGCCGGCGTGCAGACCGACTCTTCTTACCGCTTTGAACGTAATGTATCGCCTGATCTATTGGCAATGGCCTCTTATGAGGCGGCAAAAATGATACGGCAACTTTCCGGCGGCAGGCTCGCGGGATATAAAAAGGCAGGTGTTTCAAAGAAAGCCGGCCGTAATAAAATAGTTTTTTCCTTAGAAGATCTTAATAGCTACATTGGCATCGGTTTCCCCAAGAAAGAGGTAAGAGCGATTTTGAATAATCTCGGATTCGCGGTAAAACAGCGCGCTAACAATAAGTTTTCTGTTCAAACGCCTTTTTTTCGGCTGGATATCGCGCGGGATGTGGATATTTTTGAAGAAGTTGCCAGGATATACGGATACGACCGTATCGGAGAGAACTTCCCGAAATTAAACCCCCGGTCGATAGGCGATCATACCTATGTTTTTAAGAAAAAGTTGAGAGATTTTATCGTTGATTTGGGATTGAATGAAATAATAACCTACAGTTTAACCGGCCGGGAAACCCTGGCGAAATTAAATCAAAGCGAATTTATACCTCTCACCAATCCTTTAAGGAGCCAGGAAGACGCTTTGCGCACGACATTGTTAACCGGCATGATCGAAGCCGCAAAGCATAACCTTAACCAGCGCAATCAAGATGTGCGTTTTTTTGAGATTGCCAATATATACAAGCGCCAGAAAGGTAAGGTCATTGAGTTCCCGGCCATCGCCGGCGGCGTGAACTCAAACGGCGGCGGATTTTTTTATTTGAAAGGGGTGGTCGAAGAAATTTTAAAATTCCTGTCTATCACCGGCTATCGCTTTGTTGATAAGCGCCGGGATAATTTTATCAGTAGCTCAGAAATCCTATGTGAGAAAGAAACCCTGGGATTCATCGGGAAATTAGCCGGTGCCGTTAAAAGAGAGTGGGATATTAAAGATGACTTGTATTTTTTTGAGATCGATATGGGGAAAATGATTAGGTTTAAAAAAAATATATTTTACATCCCTTTTAGCAAATATCCGGCAATTTCACGCGATATCAGTCTGGGATTAAAAAAGACAGTTGCTTTTAGCCGAGTAAAAGATATTTTAGAAGAAACCGTTGGCGAATACCTGTTTAATTACAGCCTGTTGGATATTTATAAAGGAAAAGGTTCTTCGCAGGATTCTTTGTTGTGTACGGTGAGGGTTTCCTACAACTCTCGCGAAAAAACTTTAACGGCTTTGGAAGTGGATGAGATTCACACCCGGTTAAGAGAGCGTTTGAGCAATACGCAGGGAATTATTTTACGTTGATAAACTTGAAAACAAGGATAGAGGATGGTATAATTGTAATGGATAAAATACCCTGCCTGTCACGTCGACGGGTAATAACGCTACAGCCAACACTTTCAGTAAGGGAGTTTAAATCACTTGCCGTTGCGGCGGCGAGTTGCGACTCCCACCTGTGTGAGTAACGGACTGAAAGCGGCGTGCCCCGACGGACTAATGGCGGGGTTTTTTATTCTTCCGCGACTAATACCGCTCGATTAAACTAAAGTAAATAGCTAAAAGAGACAAAAATCAGATCGTTAGCAGTCGCATCCACAAAATAAGGTCTTCTGTTATAGTATTGGTAGAATGTCAAATCAAGAACTTCCTTTAGCTGTCCGTCTGCGGCCGCAAACTTTAGATCAGTTTGTCGGTCAAAGCCATATTCTCGGCGAAGGGAAACTCCTAAGGAGGGCGATCGTCAGCAAACGGGTATATTCGTTAATATTTTACGGGCCGCCGGGAGTAGGAAAGACTACCTTAGGCCAGATTATAGCCAAAGAGCGCGCGGCGGAGTTTAAATATCTTAACGCCTCTTTTTCAAATGTCGCGGAAGTAAAAAAGGTATTGTTAGAGTCAAACAAGTTGTTAAACAAAAGCGGCAAGAAAACTCTTCTTTTCATCGATGAGATCCACCGTTTTAACAAGACCCAGCAGGAAACATTGATTCCCGATACGGAAATCGGCAGTATAATCTTTATCGGCGCGACTATTTATAACCCCTATTATTTTTTGATTAACTCTTTGCTGTCAAGGTCTATTGTGGCCGAATTTAAAGCCTTATCGAAGGAAGACCTGATTTATATTTTAAAACGCGCTTTGGCCGATAAAGAGAGAGGATTAGGTTCTATCGGCATTTCGGCGGAGGATGAGGCTATAGAACATATTGCCGTGCAGTCGGACGGTGACGCCCGCAGAGCCTTGAGCGCTTTAGAAATAGGCGTTCTTACTGCGCCGCTTGATCAGGCGGGCAAGGTTGTTTTTGGCTTGGAAAGCGCCAGAGAGGTTATTGAGAAAAATATTTTTTATGATAAGAAAGACTCCTATCATTACGATACGATTTCGGCTTTTATAAAATCTATACGCGGTTCGGATGCCGATAGCGCTTTGTATTGGCTGGCAAAAATGTTGGCCGGCGGCGAAGACCCCCGCTTTATAGCCCGTCGCCTGGTTATTCTGGCCAGCGAAGATATCGGTAACGCCCGGCCTTTCGCTTTAGTTTTAGCCACCAGTTGTTTTCAAAGTGTGGAACTTATTGGAATGCCGGAAGCCCAGCTTATCCTCGCCCAGACGACTATATACCTTGCCTGTTCGCCCAAATCAAACAGTTCTTACCGGGCAATATCGAAAGCTTTAGACGATGTTAGACAAGAAAAAAGCGTAGATGTTCCTAAGCACCTTAAGACGCAGGCAAAGGGGTATAAATATCCTCATGATTATCCTTGCGGCGACCCGCTAATCGGCAATTATGTCAACCAGGCATATGGGGCGAAAAATCGCTACTATACACCCGGTGATGCCGGCCAAGAGAGGTCCCTTAAGGAATTTTTACAGCATTTAGAACAGCTGAAAAAGCAGCCAGAACAAAAATAGAGAGCGAGTCCGCAAGTAGCTGTCTTACATATGATTGCGGATTATAATTTATTGTGACGCGCGGTCTTGTCTATATAAATCTCCTGCTTATAAGACGTTTCCTTTTTGCCCGTTTGCCAGAAAGCAGTACTTGGGTACTGTCAAAAATCTTATGAAGAATATCGGGAAAAGCGTTGATTTTAATGGATTATTCCCTCATGACGAGGGGAGGATATGAAATAACCAAGACACGAGATACAATAACCAAGCAATACCCAATAACCAAATTCCCTGCTTTGCCGGCAGGAAGGAAATAATCAAACAAAATGATTAAGAAATCCGATAATACTTGGTAATTGGTTATTGTATATTGAGATTAGTTTGTATCTTGGTTATTGGTGCTTTAGACTTATCTAATCTTGACAGAACCAATACTTGTAAGGGGGCGGATGGATGGATTTCTTGATCAGGGTTTCACTCCACGAGGGGCAGTCTCGTAAGAAAAGAAACCCTGTCTGTTAGGCCGTGGAGCTTCACTAAACAGGGGGTTTACTTCTTTTGGCAAAATGGTATAATTATAAATGTTATAATCCCAAACACAGGGATAAGAGAACAGGCAAAAAAAGAATATATGAGTACTATGGTAGTATCGGAAGAGAAAAAACTTTTACGCCAGACTCTGTTGACACGTTTGCTTTCTTTGACTAAGCAAGAAATTGAAAGGAGGAGCAAAAATGTTGAACGAATTATATCGAATTTGTCCATATATAAAAAGGCTAAACGTATTATGGTTTATTACCCTTTATCAGGGGAGGTAGATTTGCTAGGAATGATCAGGAAGGTTCTAAAGGATAAAGAAATCTGTTTTCCGGTTATAGATTTGGCGCGTAAAAAGATCGTTCCCTATGTGGCGGGGAATTTAAACGATGATTTTATACAAGGCCCTTATGGAGTAAGGCAGCCGGATACGGCAAAAACTAAACAGGCGGAGTTAGAAGGCATTGATCTGGTTTTTGTCCCCGGCCTTGCTTTTGACCGGCAGAAGAACAGGCTGGGCAGAGGCGGCGGGTTTTATGACCGCTTCCTCAACCGCTTATATAACCGCGGCCGGGCTTTGACTGTAGGGGTGGCTTTTGACTTCCAAATTTATAAAGACCTTCCTGTCTCTATTCCTCAAGACGCGAAAGTAAATTTTATCGTTACTGACGCCGATTATTTCTAACTTTTAAAGCGCAAACAATAAGGAGGGATTAATGAACGTTATCCATATTATCGTTTCTTTCATCGTCGGTTCCGGCATCGGTTATTTAGCAAAAGAAATTTTTGAGAGGGTCAAACGAAGAAAAATTAAAGAGGACGTTG
>JBDRDG010000264.1:0-4659 GCA_043821045.1 Candidatus Omnitrophota bacterium
CCCGGGCGGGATACTACGTCAGCGTAGTAAAAAACGGAAGAGAGGCCCTAGATCTTTTAAAGAAGAAATTTTTCCCCATGGTCATTACCGACTGGCTCATGCCGGAAATTAACGGTTTAGAGCTCTGCCGCCTTATTCGCAGCGGGGAATTTCCCTCCTATATTTTCATCATTTTCATAACTGGCCGGACCGAGGAAGACCATATCATTTCAGCTCTCGACGCCGGCGCCGATGATTATTTAACAAAACCGATAAATCTTGCCGAACTCCTCGCCCGCGTGAAAGCGGGGTGGCGGGTTTTAGAGTTGGAAAGAAATTTATATTTCTCCCTCATCAAATATAAAGAAGCCAATAAACGCATGAACTTAATCAGCCAGATAGTGCAAAATATATACGAGAGCGAGAGTTACAAAGACGTTTTACTGGTTCTTTTAAAAGAGACCAGCGATTTAATCGGAGCGACAACGGCATCGATTTTGTTCTTAACCGAGGAAGATAAAAAGCTTGTTGTTGCCGAAGCCTGGGGTAAAGACCGCGATAAGATTGTCGGGTTAACCACCGATCTCGACGAAGACAGGATAGCCTGTAACGTTATCAAAAGCAAAACGCCTGTATTTGTAGGCGACATAAACTTATACTTTAAAGATAAGGCGCATCGCGAACAGAAAAGGCTCGAATCGCAGTCTATTATATCTGTTCCTTTATTGGTGAGGGATAAGTCCATCGGCGTAATCAATTTCGGCACCAGTAAAACCGACAAACCTTTTATAAAAGAGGACATGGATTTTATCGCCATCTTGGCCTCGCAGATATCGACGGCGATCGAACGGGCGCGTTTATACGAAGGGATTACATCGGCCTTCTGCGATTTAAAGGAGTCATACATACTTACGATTAAAGTTTTGACTGAGGCGATAGACGCTAAAGACCATTACACTAAAGGCCATTCAGACAGAGTTACCAACTTTAGCGTTAAAATCGCCGAGCGCATGGGTTTATCCGATGAAGAAAAAGAAAATATTAGAAAAGCCGGTTTAGTCCACGACCTGGGGAAAATAGGCTTATCGGAAAAAATCCTTAATAAGCCGGGAGGGTTAACGCCGGAGGAGTTTGAGGAAGTAAAAAAACATCCCGCTAAGGGAGCGGAAATTATCGAGCCGATTAAAGCTCTTGTGGAAGTAAGCAATATTATACGTCACCATCACGAACGCGTTGACGGAAAAGGCTATCCCGACGGGATAAAAGGCGAGGAGATACCTTTAGAGGCTAGGATAATGGCTGTTGCTGATACCTATGACGCAATGACGTCAGACCGGCCTTACCGCAAAGGGTACTCTAAAGAGAAAGCGGTCGAAGAGATAAAGAACTGTGCCGGTGCGCAGTTCGACCCCGACGTCGTACGCGTATTCCTCCAAGTAGTCGATACCTTCTAACAACCAAAACAAACCCCGGGGGTTTATTTTGGTTTGCGCGGTGTTTATTGGATAATTTTAGGTAGGTTTAAAGAGAGCTGGAATGAAAGTTTATTTAGCCGGGTATAATGTGGATACAAGCGTGTTGTCTGATCTGCAAGAGAAAACCGGTAAGCGGCCGGACGTCACGCCGGAAGTGATATCCGCCGCCTACGCCCGTATAAGCCGTGATTCCCGTCCGATTAACGAAATCAGAAAAGACTCCCGCGAAGAAGTCGAGCGCTCACGCAAATCCAATAAAACAATCATATTTAAGATGGGCCATCACTCTGTGGCCGAGCACGCCGTGTTTAACCTTGATATTTTGGGCGTATCTCGCCTGGCGATGGAAGAGTTAGAGAAATTCCGCTTGTGTTCTTATACCGAGAAATCGCAGCGTTACATCACCCTTGATAAAGATTACGTTATTCCCGAGGAGATTAAAGATACTCACTTTGAAAAAGAATTTGTTGAGGTCGTTCGTAAGCAGAACGAAGCTTATCTTAAACTTTTTGATAAACTTAAAACCTATGTCTTTGAAAAATACAGCGACCTTACCGCTAATTCTAAGAATCATAACCTTCTTGAAGGATGGGCGAAAGAAGACGCGCGGTATATTACTGCTTTGGCTACAGAGTCGCAGGTAGGCCAGACAATCAACGCCAGAAATTTAGAGCTTCTCCTGCGGCGCTTTGCTTCGCACCCATTGCTTGAAGTCCAGAAATTAGGACGCATGATTTATGAGGCAATCGCCGATGTCGCGCCGTCGATTGTTATTTTCCATCAGGCTAACGACCGAGATGAAAAGACTTATCCGGAATTAAAAGAGCTGGCAAGAAAAATTACCGAGAGCTGTAATATCCAGCATTTTGGCGATGATGTGCAGCTTGTTGAAGTCAGCGAAGACGGCGACGCGATTGTTTGCGCTTCTTTACTTCACTCTTCATCCGACCTTTCTTACCAGGATTGCAGGTCGGTTGTTGAAGGTTTATCGCAAGATGAGCGATGGGAAGTCTTTACGACCGCCATGAAGAATATGCAGTTTTACGATTCAATGTTAAGGGAGTTTGAGTACGTAAATTTCACCTTTAATATTGTGCTGTCGGCGGCCTGTTTCGGCCAGCTTAAACGCCACCGCATGGCTACGCTGACGGCGCAAAGGTATGACCCGACATTAGGGTTTACCCTTCCGGCATCCATCAAAGAAATCGGTATGGAGGATTATTTCGGAGAAATCATCGATGAAACTAACGCTTTGTATAACGCTATGTATAAGGAAATTCCTCAGGCGGCGCCGTATGTTTTGACCAATGCCCACCGCCGGCGCGTGTTGATACGGATTAACGCGCGCCAGTTATATCATATATCGCGTTTGCGTGAGGACGTCCACGCTCAATGGGATATAGAGAACGTTGCGCGGGCGATGCGCGAGCAGGCAAAAAAAGTCATGCCTTTTACCTTCGCCTTAGCCGGCGGGAAAGACAAGTATAACGAAGTTTATAAAGGTATTTTTGGCCAGATGCCTAAGGTTACCGAAGAGGTCCTTCCCGGCGAACGGGAAATAAAGAAAGAATAGAATTTATCCTACCTGTTATTTGTAACTTTTCTGGTTGTATCCTCGTATTGATGTGGTGAGATTCTCTGCGATAATTTTACCAAACTCGGAATGATTCACGAATTTTTCGGGATCCCGCTTGATAAGATAAATCAAGGTACGGGAAATCTCCTTTGACGAAGTTTATCCTGAGTATTCTCGAAGGATTCAGGATTTCCGACTCTGTCGGGATCCCTCTTTATAGGATTAATCAAAGGTGCGGGAAATTCGGCTACGCATTTTTCCGCGCTTCGCTTGAAAAACGCAAGTCTCATTCTGCCCCTTCGCCTTGATATGGTGAAATTCTCTACGATAATTTCCCCAAGCTCAGGGCAATAATTCGGCTATGTAATTTTTCTTCACCTTTGGTTTGAAAAATTACAGCCTCATTAAAAAATTAAGAGGGGATCGGCTAAATCCCCTCTTCTATCGTAACGAGCCTTCCCCGTGGCATCGGCCACTTTTTCCCACTTCATTTATAAAACTTAATCGCGGCTTTTTCAATAGGCGGAAGCTCTTTTTTTGAAAGCGTTTTCAGTCCGAGTTGTCTCACTTAAATAACAGGTATCTAAGTGAGACGCCATCTGGGTTAATAGGTGATAGGTGAAAGATAAGTGTCTCACCTAATTAACAGGTATTTAAGTGAGACGCCATCTGGGATGTGATTGATTTGGCTCAACGTACCCTTAGGTATAAACGTTTAACGTGGCGTGAAGTAAAAGATTGACGAAAGCAAACGCGCCGTTACAATAAAAATATATAAAGGGTATCTTTTAACATGGACGGGTAATGGAGTCCCACGTGCATGCACGCGGTCTTTTTTCTATCGCGATAAAAGTAATTATATTGATGAGAGAAAAGAGAAAAGATTTCTGGCAGGTAAGCGTTTTTAGCCTTCTTGTTATTATAAACTTCCTTTTTTTCTCTTCCTTCAGAGCCGCCGACCCCGATTTATGGGGCCACGTTAAGTTCGGCGAAGATATCTGGCGGTCAAAATCTATCCCACGCCTCGACCATTACTCTTACACAGCCGATAATATGCCCTGGGTAAACCACGAATGGGCCGCGGAAGTTTTTTTCTACCTTATTTACAGCCGCCTCGGGCCGGAAGGACTTGTTTTGTTTAAAACCGCTGTCGGTTTATTACTTGCCTTGGTCCTTTGGCAGACGGCAAGGATAAGGGCGCGTTCGCTTTCTCTTACCGGGCCGGTTTTTCTCGTCATCTCCTCATCGGTTATCGCTTTCGGCTTCGCCATCCGGCCGCAGATTTTCACCTATCTTTTTTTCGCTTTATTCCTATACCTTCTTTATCTTTTTCGTTACACGGGCAAGAGGCATATTTTTTTCATACCGCTGATTACCGTTCTATGGGTTAACTCCCACGGCGGTTTCCTTGCCGGTATAGGCCTTTTAGCAATTTATACCGCGGCGGAAACTTTGGGCCGCATGAGTTTTTTTAAACAGCGTTTCGAGCAGCCGCTTGAATTTAAGAAACTCAAAACCCTTTACGCCGTATTTTTCCTTTCGCTTTGCGCCACGTTGTTTAATCCGTATCGATTGGGCATCTGGCATTTCTTATCGCAAACCTTATCGCGCGGCCGGCCGTATATTTGG
>JBDRDG010000265.1:0-4981 GCA_043821045.1 Candidatus Omnitrophota bacterium
CCGAGGGAGTTCGGGGAAATTTTCAAAAGAAAATTACCCCGGTATATAGCGACCCGGGGGAAATTTAGGAAACCCCGGGCTTTAGCCCGGGGAGTGGATTCATTTTAACACTATGCCCTATGCAAACAAAATACGCCATACGCTAAACGCTAGTTAAAATACGCTATGCGCTAGTTTCTTTGTCATTTTGCGTTTTGGTTTTTGATTTATTTATTACAGCAGTCAACGAAGATGAAATATTTAGCGTTTGATTTAGGGAAAGTCCTGTTCGATTTTGATTTTAACATCGCTTTAACTAAGATAGAAGATAAAATATCCTGCCGGCGCGAGGAGATTATAAAAGCTTTTTTTCAAGAGGATTTTTGTCTCGATTTTGAAAAGGGGCTCCAGAGTCCTTATCGTTTCTATGAGAAATTTAAGGAGGCTTTTGGCGCGAATCTGAGCTATGATCAATTCGTTGATGTCTGGTGCGACATCTTTACGCCAAAGGAGGAAATGGTAAATCTCATTAGCCGGCTTAAAACAGTCTATCCGGTATATTTGATTTCTAATATCAACCAGCTTCACGCCGATTATCTTAAAGATAAATTTCCCGACATCTTCAATCTTTTTGACCGGTTGATTCTTTCCTGCGAGGTAAAATCAGTTAAACCGGAACGCGAGATTTATCAACAATTAACTAAAGATAATTGCGCCTTAGAAGATATTATTTATATCGATGACCGCGAGGATTTAATTAAGGAAGCGGCAAAGCTCAATCTTAAAGCGGTACGATTCGTCGATTACGGTCAGGTTATAGTCGCTTTAGAAAAAGAGGGCGTTTTTATACCTTATGCTCATGAAGCCGCGACCTTTAGCCTTTTGGCTGAGAAAATAAACAGCTGTAAAAGGCCTCTCCTGGTCGGTTTAGGCAATAGACTTCGCTGTGACGATATGGTGGGTTCTTGCATCGCCGAAGAATTGGAAGGGGAACTTAAACTAGAAGTATATGATGTTAAAGAGGCTCTGGAAAATTATCTCGATAAGATAAAAAGATATGGAGGCGATCTTGTCGTTTTCCTTGATATGGCTAAATATAAGAGTTTGAATAGTTTTGAACTTTTCAGTTTTGATTCTTTGGATAAAGAGACTTTCTGCCTTACCCATAACGCTTCGTTAAAATTAGCAATTCAGTACTTGCGAAAAGAACACGGTCTTGATATACTAATTTTAGGCATAAGAGGTTATAATAACTCTATCGGCGAGATAATGTCCAAAGAGGTGATGAGAGCGAAAAGCATGATAGAAAATTTCTTCATAAGAAACTATTCTGAAAAAAGATGAGAAAAATATTTTTTTACATGGCGATTATCTTTATCTCTAGCTGTGTGCCGGCCCTCATCGGAACCGGCCTTGTCACCGGATATGTTATGGGAAGCGACTCGGCTATGGGGACGCTTAAAGTGGCATATCACGATTTATGGAGCATATCGATGAAGGAACTCAGCGACAGGAAGGCCGAGATCATAAGCGCCGTAGAATCGAAAGGTGTGATAAAAGCGAAAGTTAATAATATCACTGTCACGGTAAAAATTAGTACTATCGCCAAAAATGTTCAGAAATTGAAAATTACAAGCCGTAAATGCCTCCTTCCTAAACTGTACGTCGCTCAGGATATTTTTGTTAATATTGTAAAAGAGCTAGAGTGATACTGCTATTTATTTGCGTCCTCTTTTTTCTCAGTTGTTCCCCGTCGCCGGACTATTCTCATATAAAGGTCAGCGAGGTAATCGACGGTGATACCGTAAGGCTTTCTGACGGGAAGCTGTTGCGCTATATAGGGATAGATACACCGGAGATTACGAGAAAAGAAAATGGCCGGTTTATTTATGACCCGGCGCCGTTTGCTCAGGAGGCGAAAGAGTTAAACAGGCAGCTGGTAGAAAATAAGTTCGCAACAATAAAGTTTGACCTTGAGAAGAACGATTCCTATGGTAGAATATTGGGTTATTGCTTTGTTGAGGATACCTTTGTTAACGCTAAACTTATCGAGGAAGGATTTGCCGTTCTTTCTACACAGCCGCCTAATATAAGCCATGTCGATTTGTTCGTCAGCTTAGAGGAGAAAGCGCGCAGGAAAAAAGCCGGTTTATGGGGCAGCTATGAGGTTATTGACTCTGATCAGGCAGAGAAATTTATTAATCAAATCAGGACTGTCCGCGGTAGGGTTTTAAGCACGCACAAGTCAAAGAAAGCGGTATATTTAAATTTCGGCATCGATTACAGAAAAGACTTTACCGTTGTTATATTTAGTAATTGTTGGAAGACGTTTGAAAAAGAGAAGGTTGCGCCGCAGAAGGTCTATAAAAACAAAGTAGTAGAAGTAACCGGGCGTATTAGAGAATATAACGGCCCGGAAATTATTGTTTGTTTGTCTTATCAAATAAAAGTCGTCGATGAAGATTAGGTTTTTATTATTATTGATTCTTACTTTAGGCTGCGTCACGGTTTATAACCCGGCCACGCAGAGAGAAGAGTTTTACTTTATCGATACTAACACCGAGGTTGTTATCGGTAAAAACATCGCCGGCGATATCATAAAAGAAAACAAACTGATTACCGATAAAAGTAAACTTAATTACCTGCGTTCCGTCGGCGAAAAAATCGCCCGTGTCTCTGACCGGGCGTATTTACAGTATGAGTTCTATATACTTGATCAAGAGGGGATAAACGCCTTTACTCTTCCCGGCGGTTATATCTTTGTCAATAGCGATTTATTAGATAAGTCAAGCGAAGATGAATTGGCTTTTGTTCTTGCCCATGAGATAGGGCACGTAGCGGCACGCCATTCAATCAAGCGACTGCAAGCGACAATGGGGATTAATTTAATATTGAGCCTTGCTCTTAAGGATGTGGATAATATCTTGATAAACAACGCTGTCGATATAGTATACAACGCGGTTTCTATGGGGTTCGCCCGTTCCGATGAGTTTTTGGCCGATTCTCTAGCGGTGAAATACAGCGACAAAGCCGGCTATCCGCCTTCTGCCGGCATAAGTTTGATGGAGAAGTTGAAAAAAGAGAAAACAGACGATTTTACCTTAATATTCTTAAGCAGCCATCCGCCGGTGGAAGATAGGATAGCGAACATAAGAGAAAAGATGAATGAACTTAAATTAGTCAAGCCGGGGGATAAAAATAATTGATAAAGCGAAAGATTCCTTATCAGTAGTTGTTTTTTCCCTAATAAGTTGACGATTATACCCTCTTTTGATATGATGGATTGCTTAACGAGGCGCAAAGAGATATGATAGAGCGTTATACCCCAAAAGAAATCGGTAAAATCTGGACAGAAGAGGAGAAGTTCAGGCGCTTTTTTGAGATAGAGATTCTTCTCTGTGAAGCCTTAGAGAAAAGGCGGCGGATTCCTCCGGGGGTGGCAAAGAAAATCAGGGAAAAGGGGCGGTTCTCTTTAGCGAGAATAAAACGGATAGAAGAAAAACACACCACGATATAATCGCTTTCCTTAAAGACCTGGCGTCTTCTATAGGCAGTTACGCCCAGTATCTTCATTATGGGATGACCTCTTCTGATTTGCTTGATACAACCCTTGCCTGGCAGATTAAAGACAGTATTTCTATCATTTTAAAAGACCTCGATATTTTGCTTAGTGAAACAAGAGAAAAGGCTGTTAAGTACAAAGATACCCTCTGTATCGCCCGTACGCACGGGGTACACGCTGAACTATACAGTTTTGGCTTGAAATTTCTTTATTTTTACGATGAGATAAAAAGAGAGAGCCAACTTCTTAGAGACGGTGTTAAAATGGTCGCCAGCGGAAAAATTTCCGGCGCGGTAGGGACCTTTGTCTATCTTGAGCCGGAAGTTGAACAGTATATCTGCCGCAAACTTGGCATTAGTTTTTCGTTGATTTCTACCCAGATCGTTTCGCGTGAACGCTGCGCCTACTATTTGTCACTTTTAGCCTTAATCGGCTCAAGCCTTGAGCGTTTTGCCACGGAGATAAGACACCTTCACCGTACCGAGGTCGATGAAGCTAAGGAGCCGTTTTACAAAGGACAAAAAGGTTCAAGCGCCATGCCCCATAAACAAAATCCGATTATCTGTGAGAGAGTATGCGGTCTTTCCCGCCTTTTAAGGGGCAACATGCTTGCCGCTTATGAGAATATAAACCTCTGGCATGAACGCGATATCTCTCACTCTTCTTCGGAAAGAATAATCATTCCGGATTCTTCAATAACCATAGATTATATAATAAGAAAAATGACGGAAGTAGTTAAGAATTTAAGAGTGAATAAAAGCAACATGCTCAAAAACATTGAGTTAAACCGCGGCTTGGTTTTTTCCCAGAAAGTCTTTCTTAAATTAATGGAGAAAGGGCTGACGCGCATGAAAGCCTATGATATTATTCAAGCCATTTCTCTTAAAGTTATAAATGACAACTCTAATTTCAAAGACGAAGCCTTAGCCAGTAAGATACTCAATAAATATTTAGACAAGGAAGAGCTGGCGGGAATTCTTGCGCCTTATAATTACTTGAGAAATATTGACAAGATTTATAAACGTCTTATATAAATTTTCTCCCTTGAGATTAGGCCGGCTTTGCTGTCTGGGCGAACTGATTTCTTGTTGGCCCTTACGATCATGGCGTTTTGTTAATCATAGACCATCCGATTCCCGGGTATTTTTTTAATCCTGTAATATTAATAGAGTAAAATGATTTGGAATATTGAAGTCTTTAATAAAGAGCTTATGCCTTCGGTTAAACTCGGCCAGGAGATAAGAGATCTGGGTATTAATAGAAAGGTCGAAGTATATACGAAAAAAATATATTTTATTGAAAGTGATGCCTCCGAAAAAAACATTGAAATTATCTGTCAAGAGCTGTTAGTCGATTCCGTAATTGAAGATTACCGCTTAAAACAAGGATTCCTGCCTCGCCGTTTAACTGATCAGGAGATAATAATTACCTATAACCCCG
>JBDRDG010000266.1:0-2106 GCA_043821045.1 Candidatus Omnitrophota bacterium
TGGATTCATCCTTCTATTGACGCTTACACAGTTGCCTGTCACGCTGCGAAGGAAACTCTTGTTGCTGAAGGGGTGAGCGGCGGTAAAATTAATGTCCTCGGCATACCGATATCGATGCAATTTTTGAAAAAATATGATAAAAAGGATATCGCGGCTGAGCGCGGTTTCCGTCTCGATATGCCTTCAATCCTTGTTATGGGGGGGGGATTGGGGTTCGGTCCGATAAAGGACATAGTCCGGGAATTAGATAACTTGGAATCCCCTTCTCAGCTTATTGTCGTTTGCGGGGGAAATAAGCATTTATATGATTGGTTTTCGGCCCGAAAAAACAGTTTCCGTAAACCGATATTTATTTACGGCTATATTGATTTCATTAATAAATTAATGGATTTCTCCGACATCATTATAACTAAAGCCGGCGGCATAACTGTTTCGGAAGCACTTTCAAAACGTATGGCGATTATTATTATTAATCCTATTCCCGGGCAGGAAGAACGTAATGTAAATTACCTGAAGTCACGCAACGCCTTGATTAATGCCGACAGCATTAAAAACATATCGTCAATCGTGGAAGAGTTGCTCCACGATCAGGATAAATTGCTTTCTATTAAGACCGCGGCAGAGTTGAATTCGCTGATTAACTCATCGTTAAATCTTGCTGATTTTATCTTGAATTTTGATGCCCAAGAAACTAAGTGAAGTTATAGATTAGAAAAAATAATTAAAACGCCTATTAGTTATATCTATTTGCCGATGTATTATCTTTACCTTATCGGAAGGTTTATCGCGATTATCTTGCCGCGGAAAACACTCTATTGTTTAGCCATACTTTTATCCCGGTTAAGGTTTTATTTCTCGAAAAAAGACAGGAGGATTGTCATAGCCAATTTAATGCCGATGATCGCTGATAAAACGCTGGCATCTTCTTATGCAAAAAAAGTTTTTGAAAATTTCGCCCTTTATTTAGCCGATTTTCTTAGTTTTTCCAAAATGGACCGGAATTTTCTCAAACAGTATGTGCGGATAAGCGGTTTGGATAATCTTGATAAGGCTCAGAAAGAACAGGGCGTAATCGCCTTAACTGCCCACATCGGAAATTATGAAATGGGCGGGGGAGTTATTGCTTCTTTAGGATACGATTTCTACGCTCTTGCCTTGCCTCATGTCGACAAACGAATAAACGCTTTCTTTAATCAGCAGAGAGGTTGTTTTGGCGTAAAAGTTATAGCCACCGGCAATGGCCTAAAAACATGTTTCCGTGTTCTTTCTGATAGGAAAATAGTCGCTTTTGTCGGTGACAAAGATTTTACCGCCGGTAAACGGAAAGCAGTTAAGATATGCGGCAAAGAAGTTTTCCTGCCGCGCGGCCCGGCTTTATTCGCTCTAAAGACAAACTCTCTTATTGTTCCGTGCTTTTTTATACGAGAAAACAGATATTATTATCACTTTATTTTTGAGCCGCCTATAGCACCGACTGATAACAATCGGCCGAAAACAGTCCGAGAAATAATGGAGCAGTACTCGGAGATTCTTGAAAAGTATATTCGCCAATATCCCGAACAGTGGTACATATTTGAACGATACTGGCCGTCTATGGATAATTAAGGATGAAAGTTTGGGTGTTAATCCCGGCCTACAATGAGGCCGCAAGAATTGGTCCTTTTTTGGAAGAATTGAATAAGAAGGATGTTTCTGTCCTTGTTATTGATGACGGCTCTAGTGACCGAACTTATGATATTGCCAGAGAAAAAGCTGATATAGCGCTGCGCAATGAAAAAAATATTGGTAAAGGCGTATCTCTTAAGACGGCGATTGCTTTTCTTCTGGCGAATATTAATTTTGATTATATCATTACAATGGATGCCGACGGCCAGCATTCACCATGCGATATAGACAGCTTTCTTAAAGAAGCCGACAACAATGCGGCGTTCGTTATCGGCAACCGGATGAATAACCCCTGTGGTATGCCCAAACTACGGGTGATAACTAACAAGTTAATGTCGTTTATGTTGTCAAAAATGGTCAGGCAGAAGATACCTGACAGCCAGTGCGGCTTCCGTTTAATAAAACGAGAGGTTCTGGAAAGACTCACTATCGAGACTAATA
>JBDRDG010000267.1:0-2412 GCA_043821045.1 Candidatus Omnitrophota bacterium
TAAAGAAAAACGTTGAATTCTTTACATCATAAAGAAACGAACCGTTCCAGTTTTATCTATATAATTATATCATATTTTTACTTAAGATAATCAATAATGTGTGTCTGCTTAGCGATCTTTTTATATATATCCTTAACGGCAAGAGTAAAATACCGATTGGTAAAGGCAAAGTGCAAAGTTCTAGAAAAATCGTACAGGAAACTTCGCGATAAAAAGAGAATAAGCCTTCTCCCTCTATTATACTTTAAAATCATATACCATCTATTCCTAAAACACAAGAAACGCCTAAACTGTTTGGAGAAACCCGAACTGCCGCTTCTATGATAACAAATAAGATTGGGGACAAATAAAGAAGCATAACGGTTTTGTTTCAAACGCAGGGTTAAATCGGCGTCTTCAAAGAGGAAGAAAAAGTCTTCATCGAAATAGCGGCCGTTTTCCTTAATCTTCTCCAGATATTCCCGTTTAAACACGGCGCAGCAACTGTTCGGCCCATCAATTGTAAACCTACGGGGAAACCTGCCGGCTGCCTTGCCCCTACCGATATCGTGGGCGCGGTAAATTGACGACACGAAAAGACCGCAGGAAAATATCCTGCCGGAATTCTTATCAATTATCTTCGGCGAAACTCCCGCTATTTGGCGCGGAAGCTGACGCAGTGTGGTTTTTAAAATCGTAAAGAAATCTTTTCCCAAGGCGACATCACAATCGATAAACATTACATACTTTCCTTCTGCCAGCTCAAGCCCCTGATTCCTTGCCGCCGCCGCGCCCAGATTTTCATGATTTCTGATTAAAACAACATTTGGATAATTTTCTTTAAGGAAACTCTCCGACTCATCGGAAGAGCCGTTATCGACAACAATAATTTGAATTTCCGGTGAAAGCTGCGAAGACATACTGCCTAAACAGCACTTTATACCAGCCTTACTATTATAAATAGGCATAATGATTGAAATAAGGATGTTTTTCATGTTCACTTATGTAATCAATAACTTACCAGCAAATCTTATTTAAAACACACAACACTTATAAAGTTTATGGACGATTCTCTGCCAAAAAGTTAGGTATTGATATTGGAATCTAAGCCTTGAAGAAATATGAGAATATTTTTCTTGGAAAAATTGTATAGTTTTAAAGTGTTTGGAACCTTCATAAAAATTGTTCCTTATCAAAGCACGTACCTCCTGGTTACTATCAATAAATTCACAAAAACTTTCCAAATCTGTAACGTTGTCATCGGAAACGATATACCTCAGCCTTATTTGTCTATATCCGGATTTAATTAAACAACCGAGACTATTATAAAGCGCGCGAAAATTATCTCTCCCCGTAACTTTCTTGTAAGTATCCCTGCACATTCCATAAATAGTAATCAACAGGAAAATGTTGCTTTCAATAATCTTCTGTAAGCCGAATTGATCTAGGAGAATACCGTTGGTTAAAACATATTTCTTTTTGTCAGGATATTCTGATATTAACCAATCAATAAAATCACGCGATGTTTTATTGAAAAAGGGCTCCCCGCCGGAGATAACAACACATTCACAGTAAGGGATAATATCCCTCTTGATCTCTTCTATCAGAGTATCTCCTATATCATGCGCAACATTATTTTTCTTTTTTTTATCTCTAAAACATAAATCACAATTATTATTGCAAATATTTGACAGATTTATCACTATTTTCTTGGGCAAATAATCAAGTTTCGTTTTTTTCTCAGCAATTGCCCTTTTTATATCATCTTCGTTTACGAACTTCTCCTCCGAGGCTAGAATGTAATTGTACGAACAATTACTTCCCTCACAGAAACGCCAATCATTATTGGATATAAATCTTCTCTGTGATTGAAACTGTCTAGAGTTCCACGCATCTTGGATGCCTCTTTTAACAATTAACTTATTTCTCGGAATAAAAGTATTGTAACAACAGGTCGAAACTTTCGCCAATCCCTTGCCGGCCGGATGTATAAATAACGAATAGTAACCGCGATAACAACAGGCTAACTTTCTAACTCCCATATCCTTAATAATTAATTTGAAGGTGCCGCTTATACAAAATATCTCTTGGCGACAATCTCTTTCTTAAAACTAATCGTTGTCCGGCCGAAAGGCTTTATTACCGAGTCCCTGAAGGAGAACGGCAAACTGCTGGCGCATAAACTGCCCCGCGTCACAATGAAAAAACACATCAAGAAGACTTATAATAAGTACATATATTAACAAGGCAATTATACATAGGAGAAAAAAACACAATATATTTATATCGTCAAAAATATAGTTTTTTATGGCGAATGTCGCAACCCCCATAGCTATAGCCGCGATTAAAGGAAAAACGATTATTTTTATAAATCGACGAGGGTCAATTCCGACTATATTTATCATCTTATAGATTATATTAAGGCTAGATATA
>JBDRDG010000268.1:0-4008 GCA_043821045.1 Candidatus Omnitrophota bacterium
CCCTATGCGCCATGCTCTATGCTAAAAAGGCACTATGCTCTATGCCCTGTGCAAACAAAATACGCCATACGCTAAACGCTATTTTTAGTATACGCTATACGCTATACGCTGTACGCTAAGGATAATATGGACTGGACAAAATTTCAAAAACCGCAGAGATATCAGGGAAATGAATGGAACGTAATAAAAAAAAGCCATTATGGGAAGATAAAAATCTGTCTTTGTTTTCCTGATCTTTATGAGGTGGGCATGAGCAATTTAGGGTTAAGGATAATCTACGGCTATCTCAATAGTTTTAGCGATGTGGTTTGTGAGCGGGCGTTTATGCCCGACGGCGATTTATATAATTATTTGTTTCGCGAGAGAACAAAACTTTTTTCTTTGGAGACTAAGACCAGCCTTTCCGATTTTGAATTGTTAGGTTTTAACTTAGGATATGAACTTAACTACACTAATTTTATCGCTATGCTGACAGCCTCGGGGATTGAGCTTAAGGCATCCTGCCGCAGGGATATGATTATCTTAGGGGGAGGGGCGGCTAACCCGGAACCTCTCTGTGATTTCGTTGATGTATTCCTTCTCGGTGAGTTTGAAGTCGTCGCTGATAAGCTAGTTGACACCTTAAGAAGGTATAAAACAAAACAGGAGCGCCTGCAAGCCCTGGCGGAAATCGACGGTTTCTATATACCGTCTTTTTATAACCTAGATACCTCTTTTGGCGAATATATTTTTGAAAAGAGGTATAAGTATGCAAAACTGCCGCTAAAAAAAGTTTTTGTTAAAGATCTCGACAGTATTTTTTATCCCACAGAGTGGCTTACCCCTTACAGCGCCATAGTCCATGACCGGGCTCAGGTTGAAATCGCCCGCGGTTGCCCCAATAACTGTTATTTTTGCCAGGCTCGCTGTGTGTATTTTCCTTACCGTGAACGCAAAGCCGATTGTCTTTATGAATTGGTTAAAACTATTTATAAAAATAGCGGCTATGAAAACTTTTCTCTTCTTGCTCTCTCCGCGTCGGACTATTCGCAGATCGAAGAACTTATCGATAGAATTACCGGCTCTTTTGACAGCGAAAAAGTAGGTTTATCCCTGCCTTCTTTACGAGTAGAAGATGTTGTGGATAGGCTATATCCGCTTTTAAGAAAAATAAAGAGGGTGTCGGCGACTTTTGCCGTGGAGGCGGCAAGACAATGTTTAAGGGATAAGATTAATAAACGGGTTGATATTGACAGGTTGTTTGAAGCGGCAAAGGTATTGCGCTCGCTGGGCTCTCGCCATATAAAACTATATTTTATGTTTGGTTTTCCTTTCGAGGATGACAATGATTTATTAGCCATAGGAGATTTTGTGAAGATTTTAAAGAAAAAGACTCATCTTTCGATTAACCTTAGCATAAACGCTTTTGTGCCAAAACCATTCTCTGAATTCCAAGGGATTAATATGGAAAGTGAAAGCAGGCTGAAAGAAAAACGAAAAGTTATATTAAGTAATTTGCCGCGCGACGGAAATATAAAGGTGTCTATTTCTTCGATAGAGAAGAGTTTATTAGAAGCGGTCATTTCTCGCGCTGACCGGAAAATCTCGCCTGTGCTTTATGAGGCTTTCCGAGCCGGAGCAGTTTTTGACTCTTATAGCGAGCGGTCTAATTCTAACTTGTGGCAAGAAGCTTTTAAGAGAGCGGATGTTGATCCGGAGCGTTATCTTTTGGAGAAAAAAGACAACTTTAGTTTTTCACACATTCAGATGAGGTGAAAAAACAGTTTAAATGCATGTCGCTATTTAAGATAAATTCAAGATTAAAAGTGAGAAGCGTGAAATGATAATGGATGAAAAATTTAAACTAAAAGTTATTTTATCGAAACAGGGCCGGATGAGGTACTCGTCTCAGCTTGATCTTGTGAGAGTCCTCGAGCGGGCTCTGCGCCGGACGGGTTTGCCTCTTTATTATACTAAAGGATTTAATCCGCATGTTAAGATGAGTTTCACTAACGCCCTAAAATTAGGCGTGGAAGGAGAGATCGGTGTTGTCTTTTATTTTAGTCAAGACACCGGACCGAGTCTATTAAAAGAAAAACTTACTCCTCAATTGCCGGAAGGCATCTTGATTGTCGATGTAGCCACGGTGTAATAATTTAGCCGGCCGGCAGAGAATTTAAAATAAAAGATGCGGATTAGGACACATGTGATTTTACATTTTTTTTAGGATGTATTAATTGCCTTGATTTGTCTTTAAATTTAGTAGTATAATAAACTTGTAAGATATATAGCGTTTAGCGGATAGCGTATAGTTAATATTGGATTGAAGATTGCGGACATAATTAAAATAATATTATTACCTTGTATCCACTATGCGATATACGCTAATAATAGAGTTTTAGAAAGCAAAAGATGTTTTTGACAATACGGTATATGAGATAAGGAGAAAAGATGGATAATTCATATAACGAAGAAAAGACAGAGAAAAGAAAGCATCCGCGGATTAAAGCCCATTTCATGATTAGTTACCGCATTGTTGGCGAGGATGATTTCATAATGACTTCGATAAGAAGTATCAGCGAAGGGGGGATCGCTTTTACTGTTGATGCCGCGGTTGGTTTAAACGCCAGATTAGAGATGCGCGTGAATATACCCAGTTCGTTAAAATCGATCGATATCGGAGCAGAGGTTGTCGGGTGCGAAAACATTCTTGACACGAATATGTTCCTTGTGCGGGTTAAGTTTTTAGAATTGCCCATGAAAGCGCGCAATTTAATCCAGCAATTAGTCACTCTTTATCGAAAAGCCGATGAGGCGAGCCGGGGGAAAAGTTTCCGTGAAGAAGCGGAGAAAATAAAGCACATGGTTTTATCAATGACTTTTTCTCACGAGCGTTTGATAAAGATTCTCGTGGAGAAAGGGGTTGTAAGTGAACACGAACTGGATCATTTCTAGTATCGTAAATTAAGTTTTTTCTTGCCTGGCACGGCGATGTAATCACTCTTTCTTAATTTTTTAAGATGCATCTTTTGATCAAAAGGGGATATATATAGTTTCGTTTCTGCGGGGTGGATGTGTCTATAAATATTGATATTATCCTGCTGGAATTAAAGAGAGGGTTTTACTGGCATTTTATTAACCTCAAGCAATTTCGTTTCTCCCAAGATAACCCGGTATTCTGGCTGCTTTTATTATTGTTATTTTTTGTCCTAAGGATATTCTGGAAACAGAGGAAATCATTTTATTTTTGCATAGTATTTGGCGCTATCTTATTAGCCAATACTAAGATTGAGGCGGTGCTGGCAAATACTGTTAACCGGCCCGGTGTCATCTTTGATCCTTTGCTGCTGAGATTGTTTTCCGCCGCTCTTATTTTATTTATTTTATCTTATTATATTTTCATAAAAGCCGACGATTAATACCTAGCTTTATGGAAAATAATCCAGTTAAGAAAATTCTCGTGGCCGACGATGATGTAAACATCGTTCAGCTTATTGCCAGCAGATTAAAAAGAGAGAAATATAACGTTATCGCCGCCTACGATGGTATGCAGGCTGTTAATATCGCTCATGAACAAAGGCCGGACCTTATAATCCTTGATATAAAGATGCCCGCCGGCGGCGGCATGAGTGTTTATGATGACCTTAAAATGTCAAGCCATACGGCTTTAATTCCGGTAGTTTTTATTACCGCCTATTCTAGCAGTGAGATAAAAGAAAAAGTTTTAAACATGGGGGCAAGAGATTTTATTGCCAAACCGTTTAACAGTGAGGACCTGTTATTAAAAGTAGAAAGAGCGCTTAAATAGATTGTGATTGTTTTTTTTCGCCGAATCTTCCTGCCCTAAAGCTTAGGAGAGATTTCATCTAGACAACCGGAATGCTAGGAGACAGTGTAATTAAAATCAAAGATCAAAATGCAAAATGTAAAATGACAGAGATTCTCGATACTCGATCCTAGATACTAGATTCTCGTTACTAATATAATAAAACGAGCATCGAGGATCCAGGATCTATAACGTTTTGCATT
>JBDRDG010000269.1:0-5903 GCA_043821045.1 Candidatus Omnitrophota bacterium
GATGTATTTTCTTTTTTAGCCCACTCCTGCGCCTTATTTATTATCTTATCGTCAACATCGGTTATATTACGGATAAATTTCACATTATAACCCTTAAACGATAAATAGCGCCGGATAACTTCGAAAATATATAGACTCCTGGCGTGACCAATGTGGCAGTCGTCATACACGGTTACGCCGCAAGTATACATCCTAACCAGAGAACGCGCCGCGCGGTCAAATTCAACTTTATTCTTGGTTAAACTATTATAAATTTTAAGACCAACTGACATCTTTACCGTTTGATTAATAAAGCCGCGCACATACAGGAAAGAGCGTTTTTGCCGCCCAGGATATTTAAACCTTCTTTTGACTTAATCTTTATGTTTATATTATCGGTTCCAAAAATATTCTTTAACGATCTTGTCATTCTCCTTTTATATTTAGCCAAGGGCGGTTTTTGCGATATTATCGTAATATCGATATTTACTAAGGCATATTTATTCTTTATTTTATTCAACACATATCCGGCTATATCCCCGCTCGCGAGCCCCCTATTCTTCTTATTATGACAAGGGAAGTAATCGCCGATATCTCCCAAACAAGCCGCTCCTAATATTGCGTCGCTCGCCGCGTGTAACACCGCGTCTCCGTCGGAGACAGCGCGCAGGCCGAAGCCGCAGTTTATATCTATACCGCCAAGGGTCAATACCTTCTTTTTCTTTGTAAAAACATGGACGTCGAACCCCAAACCAAAGCGTAACTTACTCATCGTGTTATTGTTTAGATAAACCTAATATTTTCTTCGCCAGAATTAAATCATCGGGATAGGTAATCTTTATGTTTAAAAACGCCCCTTCGATAATTTTGACTTTCCTTCCCATAAGCTCTATCATCTCGGCATCATCGTAAACAGGCACTTTCCTAAAGCGGCGATAGGCGGCAAGCAACAATTCTTTGCTGAAGGCTTGGGGCGTCTGAATAGAATACAGCTCTTTTCTCTCAACTGTCTTTTCAATAAAACCTTTCTTACCTTTCTTTACCGCGTCTTTAACCTTAAGCGCTAACGATACCGCCTTATGCTTTATGACTTCTTTTTTAATCTTCCTTATCATCCGGCAGCCAATAAAAGGCCTCGCGGCATCATGAATAATCACGTAATCGATATCACTATCTAAACTAAGCAGGCCTTGATAAACAGAATCCTGCCTCCGCAAGCCGCCGGCTGTCAGCTTAAGGCTCTTATCTTTGACATAGCTCCTGATAAAAGGAAAATACTCCCGCCGCGTCACACAGACAATCCGTGAAATACCTTCAGTCTCTTTAAAGACTTTATAGCTGTAGTAAAAGAGAGGAATCCCTTCAATTTTCACAAAGGCTTTATCGGTCCTCTTTTTTAACCTTTTGCCTCTGCCGGCACAAACTAATACCACGCCGAATTTCATAGTATTTTTTGGCAACTTATTTCTAGCGCGATACGGCTTAAGGATAAGCGGAAACAAGATACCGCCGCGGGATAAACACAGAGAATCACTCTACAAGCTTTGTAAAAATTATTCTACCGCTGGGAGACTGTAAGATAGACGTTACCTCAACAGCGACAGTATTACCAATAAGACGGCGGCCATTTTCTACCACGACCATGGTGCCGTCGTCTAAATATGCTATCGCCTGATTGTGTTCTTTGCCTTCTTTAATCAGTTTTAAAGAAAGGTGCTCCCCCGGTAAAAGTATAGGTTTTAAGGCGTTAGCAAGGTCATTAATGTTTAAAATCCTGATCCCCTGTAGTTGAGCGATACGGTTTAGGTTATAATCGGTGGTAATAATCTTACTGTCCAGGCTTTTGGCAAGCTTAACCAGCTTTTCATCAACCTCAAGGCTAGAATCGAGTTCACGCTCGTAAATCACAATTTCAATCATCGGTTCTTTCTTCAGCGAATGCAAGATTTCAATGCCGCGCTTTCCTTTCTGGCGTTTAAGGTAATCGGTCGAGTCGGCAAGGGCTTGCAGTTCATTCAAAACATAGCGGGACACGATAAATTTAGCCTCAACAAAGCCGGTTTTTACGATATCAAGGATTCTACCGTCAATTATACTGCTTGTATCGACAATAACATTCTCCTCTTTAAACTCCTGACGTCTAAACCTCACATAAGGAATAATAAGATTAAATTCCTCCTTACCCTTTAAGCCTAAGGTCAAACCGATATAGATACATACTAGATAGATAAAAGATGATAACGCGCGGTGTATCCCCGGCGGCAGTTCAAACAGAACTAAAAGGAGGATAAACAAACGCCCCAGGAGCAAGCCGAAGACTATGCCGAACACGCCGGAAGATAAGCCTTTAATCGACACGCGCCGGGCCATTATCTCAAATAAAACAACAGCCACGCCGATAATCAAACCTATAGCGACATAAATAATCGGGTTATTTGATTGAGCCGGAATAATCCCGCCCACGCTGAAAGTATACGCGACAAGGCCGCAAAGAATAATAAATAAAGAACGAATCAATCTAAGACTAACCATTGCACCTCCTTATTAATACGTCCGTATTGTCAAAAATATTTTTTGTCTTCGAAAACTATTATTAGCGTATAGCGGGTAGCGTTTAGCGTATAGTTAAATTTTGTTGATTCTAATTATCTCCTATACGCTATATCTGGTCTTATTTTTCCATAAGACTTTTGACAGTGCCAATCTGTTTCTACTTACGATAATTTAATAAACTTAGGATGAAGACGCTTTTACATCTTTACCAGATCGGCGATCTCCTTTACTGACTCCAGAGCGACAATATCAAAAGAGTAAAGTTTACGGTCGACGTCTTTAAAGTTTCTATCCGGGATAAAACATTTTCTGAAACCTCCCTTCTCTACCTCTTTTAAGCGCAGATTTATATTGCTCACCGGCCGCAGTTCTCCCGCCAATCCCACTTCTCCGATAAATGCCGTGTTATCTTCCATCTCTTTTTCTTTACAACTTGATAATATCGCGCATATAGCGGCCAAGTCTGCCGCAGGATCAGTAATTCTTATCCCACCGGCAACATTTAGAAATACGTCCTGATTAACCAGAGAAACTTTTAGCCTTTTTTCGATTATAGCGACAAGGAGAGAAAAGCGGTTGAAATCAAAACCTAACGACCTCCGCCGGACGACGCCAAAGCTTGACTGGCAGACCAGTGACTGCAGTTCTATAAGCAAAGGTTTTAAACCTTCAACAACACAAGCTATAGAACTGCCGGCGACCGGCTTTTCCTTATGCGGCAGGAAAATATCCGATAAAACCTTAACTTCCTTTAAGCCGGAAGAAGTCATCTCAAAAACAGCTATTTCGCCGGTGGATCCAAAACGGTTTTTAATTGACCGCAATATGCGGTAATTGGAAGTGATCTCGGGTTCAAAATACAAAACACAATCAACGATGTGTTCCATCAGTTTCGGCCCGGCAATCAGGCCGCCTTTTGTGACATGGCCGATGATAAAGAATATTACACCTTTAAGCTTAGCCATCCGCGTGAAGAATTCGGCACAGCCCCTTACCTGGTTTAAACTTCCCCGGAACGAATCCAATTTAGGGTAGTAAATAACCTGAATAGAATCGATAATAACAATGTTGAATTTGTAGTCGTTTATATGGTTATATATATTAAGTATGTTATCGGCGCCGAGGAGAAAAAGCTTCTCACAATCCACCCCTAGGCGCTTGGCGCGCATGGCAACCTGCTGACAGGACTCTTCGCCGCTTACGTAAAGAACATTGTTTTTTTCCGAAAGAACACCCCCTATTTGCAAAAGCAGAGTTGATTTACCCACACCCGGCTCACCGCCGACAAGAACAACCTCACCCTCAACCATTCCTCCGCCGAGGATACGGTCAAACTCCTCTATGTCCGTGGTAATCCTTAAGGGCAAACCTCTTTTAATCTCGCTGAAACGCTCCGGTTTTGATTCGGCGGGAAAATCCAGCAGACTTTCTTGGGGATTAGAATCATCCTCTTGGTTAAAAGATTCCCAACTGTTACATACCGGACACTTGCCAAGCCATTTAATCGATTTGTGGCCGCAGGTTGAACATAAAAACATTATTGCACACGATAATCCAGGATTATTTTCTCTGTTTTGGTTTATACAATAACTTCCAGGGGTTTTTACTCACATCTTCCAGGAATTCATCTGTTTTTTTGTAAAGAGTATCGTCATAGAGAAGTCTGCCTACAGTCCCTTTTCTATCTTTAATATCAAGGATCAATCCCCTTATCTCCTTGGCTAATTCGTTTATATTGGCGATTGTCCCGTCTTGATCTTTAAGATCAACGACTAAGCCTCTGACTTCCTTGGCCAGCGCGTTTATATTAGTAATCGTACCGTCTTTTCCCCTCATAGCCACGATAGCATCGCGAATTTCCGTTGCTAAGGAACTTATATTAGTGAAAGACTCTTTAATGTCGCTTTTTAAGATAAAATCTTCTAGTTTTTGCATTGTTTCATGCGTGCCTTTTACGACATCAAAGAGGGGCAAAGAATCTATTCCCTGAATAACCGCCCCCTCTTTTATATAGGAATTAATATTGCCGCCGGGGGGAATAATCTCCAAATATTTCTCGCCAAAAAGGCTGAGGCTGTTAATGAAAAACCTCGATCCCGTGGGAATATTAACTCCCTGTTGTATCTTAACCAAAACAACGACGGTAGGAGTCTGTTTTTCTTCTTTTATTGCCAGCTCTTTTATCTCTCCCACATCGACACCGCAAAACCTTACCGGCGAAGCCGACTTCAACCCTTCGACAAAGCTAAACTTTACTTTTAGAAGATAAGTCCCTTTAAAAAAAGAGACTTCTCTGATGGAAATAATCGCGACAAAAAATAAAATAATCGCGGCTATAAAGAAAACACCTAACTTTATCTCTACTAAATACCTCCGGATATCCAGTATACTTATTGGCATCCTTTACCTCCGTATCTTTAAGAATCTTTATTTAAACTTACTATACTTCGCTCTCTCTTATCGGACCGCTGGAGCTACCCTGCATGAATTGAATTATCCTCTCATCTTTAAGCTCGCGCAGCTGTTCTTTGGTCCCTTCAAAAATAATCCTTCCCCCTAAAAGAAAGGCAAGCCGGTCAGCGAGGGTAAGGCCTACCTGCAAATCATGGGTTACAATAATTGAAGTTATGCGAAACTGCTTATGTAAATCTTCAATCAAAGAAACTATTTTATCCACCGCTATAGGGTCGACTCCCGTCGTCGGTTCGTCATAAATTATTATCTGCGGCTTATAAATTATCGACCGAGCGATAGCAACCCTTTTCTTCATGCCGCCGCTTAATTCATGCGGATAAAGGTTTTCCGTGCCTTCCAAACCCACAACTCCAAGAGTTTCCCTTACTTTCTTTCTTATCTCAGATCTAGGTATATTTGTGTTTTGATAGAGGAAAAAACCGACGTTCTCCTCCACACTAAGAAAATCTAAAAGAGCATTGCCCTGAAAAACTATGCCGATATTCTCCCGTACTTTACGAAGCTGCTTTTTGTTTAAAGCAGTGATATCCTCGCCGTTAATAAAGATATTACCCGAGTCAGGCTTAATAAGGCCTACGATGCTGCGCAGAAGCACGCTTTTTCCCGCGCCGCTGCGGCCGATAATCAGAAACGTCTCTCCTCTATTTATTGTACAATTGACTTTAGTCAAAACTTTTTTTTCGCCGAATGTCTTAACCAGTCCTTCTACGCGTATCATGATATTTTAATCAACCCATTCGACTTTCCCCGGCTTAAAAGCCGGGTTTTGCTCAGGGTTGATACTGAGCGGCGCTTTTTGTCCCCGCCATAAATGACGGGGTTTGTGCGCCGCCGAAGTATCAACTAAAGAAATCTAAATAAAGAAAAAGTAAAAAAGCGCCGTCAATATACAGTCA
>JBDRDG010000270.1:0-5208 GCA_043821045.1 Candidatus Omnitrophota bacterium
TATCTCGTTTTGGGTTTAGATAATTCGTGTTTATTTAGTGTTTTGAGTTTTGTGTTTTTATATTTTTGAGGTTTTGTTTCGCCTTTTGCAATTTATAAAAGAACGGCCCTTTATACAACTGGCGCGTCCAATCCTTTATCATTTTTGAACCGCCTAAACGAAAAAGGTAATTGCGCCACTTTCTGTACCAACGGCGCCAGCCTAACTTCAACTTATGAAAGTAAAAAATCAGATGCGGGATAGAAAACATGTTGATTAAGAATTTAACTAAATTCCAGCGATGGTAAAACCGGCTCATAATTTTTCTTATCGCTCCCTGCATCTCTTCCGGCGTAAGGCGATAATCGGGCTGAATAAGGGGGAAATTCCCGTCGTAATACTCCCAGCCTAAATCTTTCGTGGAATATACTCTGTTTTCATCCTGAAGCCTTCTTCTTAAATCCGTACCGGGTAAAGGCACAGGTAAAAGAACTTGAATAGTATCGATTTCCGCTTTTCTTATAAACTGTTTAAAATGCTTCACCCTCTCGCCAACCGGCATTTTAAAAACACCGTTTTTAGCCATAGGATACCCGAAAATAAACATGCCGTGGATAAAAAATCCGAAGCGATGAAATGCCCTGGTTAATTGAATCATATCTTCCGGTTTTAACCTTTTATTCATCGCTTTAAGTTCTTCGTCTATCGGCGACTCAAATCCTATCGCTACGGAATTAATATTCGCTTCGCGCATTGCCCCTAGCAGATCCTTATCATGGGCTTTATCTAAACGTATTTGGACGGAAAAATCCAGGCTTTTACCTATGGTATTTTGATAATCTTTTAACAGCTTGCATAAACGTATCGCCTCAAGCGGATTCTGGCCAAAAAGGTCATCGATAATAAAAAAACTTTTCGCCGGCATAGTTTCTACTATCCGTTTTACCTGTTCAACCAGCCTCTCGGGAGAAGCATAACGCGGCCGGCCTTTAACAGTGCAAAATTCACAGTTCATACCGCAGCCGCGGACCCTGCCTATGGGGAAAAAGGTTAACTTCGAATATCGCAAAAGAGAAAAGTCAGGCAGAGGCAAATCGTCTAAGTTCTGGATAGGCTCACGAAAAGAAGTCTTAATTATACTGCCGTTTTTTCTGTAAATAATGCCGGGGACAGAAGCGAAATCACCCCCTTTAGAGAAAGCGGCAAGAAAATCTTTGATCGTCTCTTCCGCCTCTCCCACGGCAATATAATCAACGCCTGATGATAAAGCTTCCGGTATGGTCTCATCGACAAAATGCTGTCCGCCGGCGATTGTCGTAACACCTCTTTGCTTATAAAACTTAGCCAACTCATAAAGACGGGATATCGTGCTTGTTAGGCCGCCGTAAAGACCGACGATATCAGCCGGGCGCTCTTTCTGAATTATTTCATGGTTAGCCCTGCCTTTTTCATCTGTGGGGCCGAAACGGCGAAGGTTATTTTCATCGACAACTTCAACATCCCAGCCGGCGGCATCTCTTGCTGAAGTAGCGACAGAAACAGGCCCTAAAGCCGTTGTTTTATGGGCGAGGAAAGAGTAGATATTAAATGTCGGATAAACTGGGATAATAATCCGCAGGAGATTCTTTTTCTTAGAGTTTTTCATCTATCGAATAGTATATTTGTCAAATTATACCACCGTTTAATTAAATCTTAAAGATCTCCTTCCCTTATTATATGATGATAATAAATGGAAGGCCGCGCAATAACAATACAATAATCTTAGCTAATACTTTCTTTCCCTTTACTCTTATCGCCCTCATAGAGTTATTATAGTTATAAAGAGCTTCTCGCGCGTCGTCGGCAGTCAAAGAATGGTCGCTGTACCGCGCTTCGGCAAATTTATAAGCGAGTTTCAAAAAGTTTCCGTCACCGATAGCAAAACGGTGTTCAACCGAATAAGCGTGTTTAATCGGCGGCGTTACGGCGTCTCTTGGGACACCAAAAACTTTCAATATTTCTTTAGAATTATTATAAAGTTTATTGATGAATTCCGGCGGATTATCCGCGATCAACTTCTTGAACCGATATATCCTTACTTTTATCAAACAATAAAACAAACCCAGACAAAAAATTATCAATGCCACAAAAACAATCAAAATTGTCCTTAAAACCTGCCCGAAAGATAAACGAACGGTGACGCTAAGCGGCAGGCTTTTTATCTCTTGATACTGGGCAGATACTTCCGTTTGGCCTCTTTTTCCCGCCTTAAAATTACCGTCGTTCAGCGGCTTAAGTATACCTATATTCTTAACATGCCACTTTACCTGACCGGTGATATTATCCTGAGAACCGTCGCTGTAATGCCCCGTGGCTGTCAAAGAGACGATTTGGCCGGGGTAAACAGTTTTGTCTTTCCGGCTAAGGGCGATAGAAACCAATTCCGGCGCGCCAATGACTATCCGTGCCGGATTGCTGGCTTTGCCTTCTAAATAGGCATGAATAACCGCTTCGCCGGAAGATAAGCTGGTAAGTAAACCTTTATCTACAGTAGCATAGCTGGAATTTGACGATACCCACTGCGCCAAAAAAGTAACATCCACGGATGAGCGGTCAAAATATTCCGCTATTGCTTTATATTCGGCTGTGCGCCCCAGGGGTATGGTTAGAAACCGCGGTTTAACATTAATCGACTGGATACCGCCTCCTTTAGATAAAAGTTTCTTAGCTATATCATCAATATCTTCTTTAATCTTTGTTTCCTTTTTATATTCATCTTGCTTATCCCTGCCGCGGGTTTCATCCCGGTTTACCTTCGGCTCTACTCTTTCCTCTTCACTTAAATAAGTCTGAAATTTGTTCTTAACCTCTTTTACGAAGCGTTTTTTCTCCTTATCTATAGATTTTTTCACTGAAATCTTCGCCGAAGAAATAAGCCGGTCGCCAAAACGCGCGCTGGCAGTGATTATACCTTCTCTTTCTAAACGCAAAACGCCGCGCGATGTAAAACGGGCGATTTTCTTATCAGACACATCCCAAGAAGAAAGATCAGACACAGTACGCACCGCGTTATCTCCATGGGTCAAAACAGCCTCCATTTCTACTACATCACCGACCTCACCTTCAACGAAATCCGGCAGGAGAGAAAAATCTTTTACTTCCTCACGGTGATACAACACATCCTGTTTAACTAAAACATTGCGGGTATTGCTTTTTTTATTCCTATAGCGGCAGAAAACTTGATATTCACCTGATTGAAGAAAAAGCATGCTGTTTTTAGTCTCAACTTCTTTGCCGTCTTTATAAATAAACCATTCGCACCTGCGCGTAATATCTGTTACGTATACTTTCTTTACAGATAGATCACGAAAAATACCAAAAGCAGAAAACTCAAGGGGATTCCTTTGCCTGACTACCGGCCGGAGGGGAAAAATCTTTATGTCAAAAAAGAACTCCTGGTTTTCTTCTTCATCCTCTTCTTTAAAAGGATTTATTAACACACCGCAGGAATTACTGACCATGTTCTGGTACGTTGCCGATATTATAACTCGCCCGTCAGTTAAAGGCATAAAAAAAGACTCTTCTCTTTTTACAATTCTTTCGAGATTGCTCTTTAAAGGATCCTCGTCAGGATGCAGCGTAATAGCCCAATTAACATAAGACGTTACTTCTTTTATGCGGGAATCAGGATAGACAACAAAGGCTTTTATCTCAAAAGGCAGGCCGATATCTATTTCGTATCGATAAGGAAAAATAAAAAGATTCGCTTTCCGCGATAGGTCAGAAAAATATATGTAAGCCGAATACGGTTGACCATAATACCAAAACTCTTTATCGCCTCTGGTTGGAATGCCAAACCTCTCTATCGCCTCTTGGGGCGTAATTCCGCTTATAACCTTCCTGCCTAAGATAACCGTCTCTTTATACTCGGAGAAACAGGCCGCGCCAGATAAAAACGTGAACAAAAATAAAAAAACTATAACTTTGTTTCTTTTTCTCATCGCAGTTGATATTTCAATTCTTTAAGATCCTCTTTCAACGGTTCTAAAACCGTTATCTCTATATTCGAGACAACATTACCTTCATAGATAATATCGGCCCTTGTATGGCCGGGATACACGGCGTAAACCGTGCCCCGCCTGTCTATCCTTACCACAGCCGGATTAGTAAAACTCCAGCTTACCTCACCGGTGATATCTTTCACAATAACATTATTATAAAGATTAAACACTTTAACCGATTTCTCTTCATCTTTACTCATCACTATCCTGTGCGGCAAAACAAAGAACTTCAAGAGAAGTATTTTGTCGTCATCCTTTTCATCCTTAGGCCCTTCTTCAGAATATCCTAACGAGGCAGAAACAGTGTCATCGATCCTTTTAATAATCTTCTCATCAGGCTTTACCCCTTTCATCTGCGAGTCATTAAGTTCACCGACTAAAGAATTAATCTCCTCTTTCTTGCTATTAGAAGAAAAAGCCTTTAATTCTTCCAGACGTTCTATTAACGACGTGGTGTTATCGGAAACAACTGACTTTTCTTTTATTTCAAAAACTTCTTCTAAAACGTCTTTGATTTTATCCATATCATATGAAGAAATTCCTCTAAGAGCATCTTTTTTTTCTTTATCCGGTCTAATCTGAGAATCTGCTTTTAAATATTCCCGCAGACTCTCCAACCTTTTCATCTCCGAATCGCTTAAAGCCTCAAAATCCTCTTCCGGATTAATCGTCTCAAGTCTAAGATTATCTTTTAATCCTTCTAATTTATCCCTCATGGCACGATCATCGCCGCGTTTAAAAACATCAGGAATATCTTTTTTAATCCCTTCAATGCCGCTATATAACTTATCCTCTATTTTTAACAGCACCTTCTCCAAGAAACCTTTATCCTGTCTGTCTAAATCACCAGCCTCCTGAATAGCCTTTTTTACCGCGTCGCTGACCGCGTCTTTTAACCCTTCCATCTGGCGACTGGCTTCACTCTCATCGCCCTGCTTGACCGCTTTTGATAACTCGCCTTTCATAGAGTCGATCTTGCTTGATAACTCATCTTTTACTCCGGACAATAGGCCGCTGATGTCATCTTTCTCTGCCTTGCTTAATTTACCGGCTTCCTTCATGGCTTCTTTTACCGCGTCGCTGACCGCGTCTTTTAACTCTTCCATCTGGCGCCTGGCTTCACTCTCATCGCCCTGCTTGACCGCTTTTGATAACTCGCCTTTCATAGAGTCGATCTTGCTTGATAACT
>JBDRDG010000271.1:0-2028 GCA_043821045.1 Candidatus Omnitrophota bacterium
CGCTATTTCGCTCCCTTTGACGACAATCGCTCTTTTAGACATCTTCCTCCTTAGTTTTTCGGCAAACCGAGTATTTTGATCGTCAGTTTTTTCCCATATAAATTTCTGCGCAACTCATTATGAGCCTTTGCCACACGTTCGGCATTAACATCCTCGATCATCTCTGCCTGTGACATGTCGTTAAAAATATCCAAGGCTTTGCGAACAAGATAACCATGCCACGCGCGCCGAACATCAAGACCGTCTTTATCCTCTATTACTTCATCCCACAAGAAAGCTGTCTGGCGGTAAAACTCCGGTTCTGTTTCCTGCCAAAAACGCATATTTGAAATCTCTCTTAAATTTTTATTGTAACTTTTGCCCTTACGATCTTTTGGATTTGACGCCTTAGTTAAAGCATACGACATATTCCAACATACAGCGTTAGCAGCCTGAATTAACCGACAGACTCCAGAATCATACCTAAGTTTTTTATCTTCATCGGCAAAACATACTACCGGCATTACTCCTTCGTTCCAGCCAAGAATATTCATTTGTCTCATCCGATAACCAAATGCCCAAATCTCAACATTATCATACTTAGCGCGTTCCATAACTACTGGTGCAGGATTACGCTTAAACTTCCCAACTTTATTATCGTTCACAACAAAACCAGCCCAATACCGATAGCCAATATTACCCGGACAACTCACAGGTTGTGGAACATTGTTTTTGTCTTCTCTCAAAGGTGTCAGCGGATGCGGATATATTCCTTCATAGCTTATTCCGTGAATGCCCTCAAGATATTCTTCAACAAATAAGTCGGCAGACTCTTCGCATAACAAACAGAATTCATTTTCAGCGTGTTTAAACTTCATATCTATTCTGCGAGGCATAGCCCAAAAAATCTGATATGGGTGAATATCCTGTATGGTGACTTTTGAATCAACAACGGTTTTCAATAACCATGGAAAGATTTTATCCTGTTCATTAAGTGAAAAACTGTCGAACCTTGAAAAATAATTTTCCCCCACGATATTTAACCAACAGGCATTCCATAAGCTGTACGACTTACCATGCATACCGCGTAATACAGTGGTTACCGGCCCACCATATCTGATACCACTACGCAAAAAACTATTTGCAGGAGCATTTAATTGTAACGAAAATAACGCTGCAGCCGCGCAATGACTGCACAATCTTATAACATACCCGCGTTTAATAAAATGATCTGCGTTCTTTTCACAAGTATTTTTTTGAGGAAAACCCATAAGCAACATTTCAATATTCTTAGGCAATATATCTTCGGATAGATTTTCCTGCATAAACCGCGGGCCGGCCCCGTCAAGGTTAAAGGCAAAACTTACCGGCCCAAATTTATCTCTGAGTTCGCCTGCCGAAGGCGGATTATTAAGCCATAATCGCCAATCGCTCTTTCTTTTAGGCGCGCAGGTTGTCTGTAAAAGCCCGATTAGAAACTGGATTAACGCGCCGTTAAAATCAGGCCGCACTGCCGCAAGCTCAATTATTTCTTTATCCGTGCCAATACCCTGCGTAATCTGCCAAGGGGCAATTTTTAATTTCCCGCCATCTTTTCTGCGTACAGGAATCCAAACATCATTAATCAAATTCATCTGTTTCTCCTTGCTCTTGCAGGCGAAGCCCGCGTTTTCTATCGTAAAAAAAATTGATATTCATATTGGCAGCGTTTTTTGCTCTGCCGTAAAATACGCCTTGTTTTTCAACTACCGGCACAACAACAGAAAATTTTCCTTTATCCGGCATTAATGCCTTCGCCGCGTCAATCGGTTTACGATCAGCTTCATCCTCCCGGGCAATACAGTATCTTGCGACCGATACTTCCGAAAGTTTCCAGTCGTTTTTAAAAAACGGCACTAACATATCGCCATTCCATCTCGCCAAGCGAATCGTTGTGCGAATATCGCCCAACCGCGTAGGCGCTTTTTCATCGTCGGTCCAGTTAGTATACAGCATATAGCCTGATGTAAAATTTAATGCTTGAAACTGACCGACTCCTGCGCGTGCTCG
>JBDRDG010000272.1:0-2104 GCA_043821045.1 Candidatus Omnitrophota bacterium
GCAAAAGGCGAGGGAATGACTTTTGCGAATACTGACGAAATTATTGTCGCATACAATGACAAGATCGTGGGACTGCATTCAAAGATTAAATTAAGAACATCTGACGATGCCTGGGAAAATAAAAAAATTCAGGTCGAAAATTTAACCGAAGAAACTAATCCTAAACCAAAAATTATTGAAACGACCGTGGGAAGAGCGATATTTAATCAGGTGCTTCCTAAAAATTTTGGTTATGTAAACGAAACTCTAAATAAGAAAAAAGTCGGGGATGTTGTTTCCGATTGCCATAAACGTTTTGGCAACGCGCGCACAGTTCAATTATTGGATGATATAAAGCATTTGGGTTTCGAACACGCGACCTTGGCAGGTATTACCATAAGCATTGATGACTTAGAGGTTCCTAAGGAAAAGCAAAAACTTTTGGATGAAACCAAAGATTTAATCAGCAAAGTAGAGGATCAATATCGTAAAGGCGCCATTACCGAACGAGAAAGATACAATAAAATTATAGATATCTGGACGACCACTACCGAAAGAATCTCGGATTTGGTATTTAAAGAGATGGATCCATTTAATCCGATCTTTTTGATGGCTGATTCGGGAGCGAGAGGTTCAAAATTACAGATCCGCCAGCTCGCCGGTATGAGAGGTCTTATGGCTAAGCCTTCCGGAGAAATTATCGAAAGTCCTATCACTGCAAACTTCCGCGAGGGATTGACGGTTTTGGAATATTTTATCTCAACCCATGGCGCTCGTAAAGGTCTTGCCGATACGGCGCTAAAAACCGCTGATGCAGGTTATCTAACACGGCGCTTAGTTGATGTTGCTCAAGAGGTCATAATTACCGAAGAAGATTGCGGAACTTTAAATGGTATTACTGTCTCTGCGATAATCGAGGGCGATGAAGTCGTTGTTAGCCTAAAGGAAAGAATCATTGGGCGAGTAGCCTTAGATAATATTGTTGACGTTATCACTGATGAATTGATTGTTGAATCTGGCGAGGAGATTACCGAAGAAAAAGCCGAGATTATTGAGAAACTTGGCATGGAAAAGATTAGAATTCGTAGCGTGCTTACCTGCGAGTCAGAGCGCGGGGTGTGTATAAAATGTTACGGAAGGGATCTCGCCACCCAGAAATTGGTGGAAATAGGCGTTGCGGTGGGAATTATTGGCGCTCAGAGTATTGGCGAACCAGGAACTCAGCTTACCATGAGAACATTCCATATCGGCGGTACGGCTTCTAGAGTCATCGAACAATCATTCTTCCGTGCCAAAAACAAAGGAAAACTAAAATATCATAATTTAAGAACCGTCGAGAGAAAGCATGAATTTATAGTTTTAAACCGTAACGGCTCTATAAGTATTAATGATGAACAGGGAAGAGAATTGGAAAGGTATCCGGTTCCGCAGGGAGCGGCGATCGCGGTCGCAGAAGATTCAGTCGCGCCTAAAGGAGCGGTTTTTGTGCACTGGGATCCCTACACCTTACCCATTCTTACGGAGGTTGCCGGAAGCGTTAGATTCGAAGATTTGCGTGAGGGCCTTGCAGTTAGAGAAGAAGTCAATACCGTCACCGGCGTAGCGGAAAGAATAGTCGTTGAGCATAAACAAGAATATCACCCGCAGATAATTATTACTGACCAGAAAAAGGAAGTTTTGGGCATATATCCTATACCGGTGGGAGCGCATATTTTGGTAAAAGACGGTCAGAAGGTGGAGGCCGGAGAGCTTATTGCCAAGATTCCTCGCCTGGCTGGCAAGACAAGAGATATAACCGGTGGCCTGCCCCGCGTTGCCGAGTTATTTGAGGCGAGGCGTCCTAAGGATCCCGCTATAATAAGTGAAATTGATGGCTTTGTGGAATTTGGCGAGAGCAAAAAAGGTCAAAGACAGATAATCGTTAGAAGCCCCAGCGGCATGAAGCGAGAGTATGTTCTTCCTCACGGAAAACATCCTAATGTTTATAAAGGCGATCGCGTTGTGGCTGGTCAGCAACTTACCGACGGTCCCGTCGTGCTTCAAGAAATTTTAAGAGTTTGCGGCGATAAGGTTTTGCAAGAATATCTGGTTAATGAAGTTCAAGAAGTTTATCGTTTGCAAGGAG
>JBDRDG010000273.1:0-2396 GCA_043821045.1 Candidatus Omnitrophota bacterium
TGCTAAGAAGATAAATAAGGGTAATCTTACGGCAATTAACCCTGCGGCGTTAAAAAAGATGTTACAGGATAACGACAATGTAGATCTTTCAGCAGATGTGGCAAAGCTCATTTTACGGTTAGAGATGGTTACCAGCGAAGACCAACGTGAGAGTATGCTCAGCCGGCGCCGCGTTATACAGAGAGAAGCGCGTGGCGGAATTCGTATGTGGCTGGCGATGGCTTTTAGTGAAATCGTAAAAGTTTTGACGAAAGAGGAGTTACCGCCGGTACAGGATATCCCGGGCAGTGAAGCGAAAATTCAACAAGCAAAAAATGTGCGTGTTGGTCACAAACAGATGCGTAATTCCACAAAGTACGTTATTGACCCTGGAAAATATAGCGAAACGGAGAAAGAGTTATCGTCATTGGCGCATTCGATAGCGCGTAATCTCGGGGTCGAACAGGTGCTTTTATTGAACAGCGAACCGCGCTTCGCCGGGGCCTTCGGCATATATAAAGGTAAAAAGACGATGTTTCTTAAGGCTCAAATAGCCTTGGGTATAGGGCTAGAGAAAGGCGGTAAAGTCGATGAAGCTACCGATACAGTTGTCCATGAGTTAGCTCATTTAGTCGAGGATATGGTTGGCAAAGCCGATTCTTCAAAGGTCTGGAACCGGTGGGTTCTAACCGACGACACAACTGTAACTTTAACGCACCAGCCTGTAGGCGGTTTTGCTGAAGCGATGAAGTATGTAGCTGGCATTTCCCTGGCAAACTATGGATTGGAAATAGAATCGGGTGTTTCATCCGCCAGCTCATCGCTTAATAAAAACCGGCGGCAGAAGGAACAGGGCTGGAAGAGTAATAATCGCCAAAGGAAAGAAATAGATAGAATAAAAAGAGTGAAAAAAGAAAAGGAGTTGTATCAAAGGCAGCAGAATGCTTTACATCGAGTGGGAGGTAAAATAGCCGGCTTTATTGGCGATAAAGTGCAAGGCGCGAAAGAGTTTTTCTCGCCAAAAGGAGGGGAAAATCAACAGGATGAAAGGCGTATGGTATCGGAGGGAGGCATGGATAGGGAGGTGCTTGATGCCTCGACAGGCCAAAATACGGCTTCAGGAAAAGATGTGCCTTTAGCGTCTCATCAAAGCGAAGTCGGTCTCAATCCGGCGAGGAAGGAGATGTTTCAAGCCGACTTAAAGAAAATAGTTGCCCGCTTGAAACGGGAGGCGCAGGCGTTGAATAATTTGCAAGCAAAAGGCGCGGATAAGTTAATAAGTGAGATTTTTAGCATAGAAAAAAAGGCGGGCAATATCACAAGCGTAAGACAGTACCGCGATCTTAAACAGGCGCTGGATAAGATAGAGAAGCAACAGGAGCAGATAAGAAAACTGATAGAGACAGTGCGAAGCCCACAGGAAAAGACGTCGCGGCCAAGCCAGATACAACAGCAACGCTCTAGCGTTAGCCGTATCATTGAGGAAGAAGCCAGAAGCGAAGCAAGAGGCGTGGCCGCCACCTTAGGCGTTAATTTAAACGATGGCGAGATAGAAAATATGTTTGTGGCCATTTTTGCCCGCTACCGGAAAGAACTGGAACGTTTAGCCCAATCGCAGGCGGTGAGCAATCAAAAAAGGAAGGAGCAGATAAGGCGGTTTTTTAACGGCGAAGAAAGTGCGCCGACCGCCGGAGCTAAAGCGCAGATATCACAGGCTAAACAGCTGGGGTTTATAAATTTCCGGGCGCGCCTTGAACTTGCCGAAAAAATATCTGATAGAAATTTCGCCCTCGATATTTGCCTGTCAGAACACAGTATCCGTGATATCCGGCCAAAGATTAACCAAGCGATAAGAACGGGGTCAATAGATAGCGAAGGGAAAGCCATGCTTTCGCAAAAGGATTTCAGCGGCCGAGGCCGCCTGCCCGACGACGTTAAGCAGGCGCGGGAAGTACAGCAGCTGCGCCAGGCGGTTAGCTTATGCGATCCGGCCGGCATAGAAACGCTAAGTAAGGATAAAATCGCAAAAGATTTAAGCGGCCAGGCGTCTTTACTGGGGGAGATTATAGACATAATAAAAGGTCAGCTTTATCCGATAAGTTCTTACAAAATAACGCACCGTTCTACCAGAGAAGTTACGCTGCTTATAGAAGAAGAGGGGAATCTTGAGAGTATTTTTCAAGGTAACACAATCGGTTTAAATATAAGAGATGAGTGGTATGAACTAAAGTTAGTTAGTATCCGGGAAAAACGGGTTACTTTGTTTTCCGAGAACAGGCTTTTACCGGAGAAAATAGAAGGCGGCAGTTTTTACGTTGAGCCGTATACCGGTTCGGAAGAGCGCCAGCGCGCGGTGATGGAAGAAATAGCAAAGGTTCTTAAAGAAAAACAATCTACCGGCATAGATATTTTAGATT
>JBDRDG010000274.1:0-7488 GCA_043821045.1 Candidatus Omnitrophota bacterium
TACTTCATGAAAACTATATGGTTATGAGAGCAACTCGCGAAGTAAAAAAGCGCAAGCGAATTTTTTAGGTAACCCCGCCCCGAGGAATTTCACACTGTGAAATCCCCGGGAGTTAGTCCTTGGAATTTTCCTTGTGAGGAAAATTCCAAAGGGCCTTTTACCCTAAAGGATACAGGCCAAATTTTCCCATAGCCTTCGGCTTAGAAAATTCGGGGTCGGCCGAGCGTAGCCTGCCCGTAAGGGTATCCCGGCAGATTTTTCATAGCCTTCGGCTTAGAAAAATCTGGGTTAAATGCTATAGTAACAAAAGATTGTCAGCAACTTCTTAACCCGGCCAATCTTGTAATGATAGAACCACTTAATAAGAGATTAGAATTTCTCAAAGAGAATTTGTCCGAACTGCGGCGTTTACTGAATATCGACGATAAGAGGGAGGAAATTAAGAGCCTGCAGGTTGAGATGTCGGAAAACAGGTTTTGGAATGAGCAGAAGAGCGCGAATAAAAAAGTCGAAAGATTGAAAAGGATTAAAGCCGATGTCGATAACTGGCAGGATTTAAACGATAAGATAAACGATTTGGAGGATTTGACCGGGTTGTCGGATAGTTCCTACGAGAAAGAACTTGTTAAAGAAGTTACGGCGATAGAGGAAAGAGTGGAAAAATTCCGTCTCAAGACTTTATTAAGCGGTAAATTTGACCAGGCGCCGGCTTATGTGGAGATAAACGCCGGTGCCGGCGGGACCGAAGCTTGCGACTGGGTTGAGATGTTATTCCGGATGTATTTCCGCTGGGCGGAGGAGAAGAAATTTAAGATAAAAGTTATTGATGAGTTAAGGGGGGAGGAAGCCGGCTACAAAAACATTACTTTTCTTGTTGATGGAGTTCTTTCTTACGGTTACCTGAAATCAGAAAGAGGCGTGCACCGATTGGTAAGGATATCTCCTTTTGACGCCAATAAACGCCGCCATACTTCTTTCGCTTCGGTAGCGGTCTATCCTGAGATAAAAGACGATGTGGCGGTAGATATTAAATCCGACGAGATCAAAGTCGACACCTTTAAGGCCGGCGGCTGCGGCGGTCAGCACGTGAATGTCACCGATTCGGCTGTCCGCATTACACATTTACCTACCGGTATAGTGGTTAGCTGTCAGAATGAACGCTCGCAGCACCAGAATAAACAGGTAGCTTTAGCGGTTTTAGCGGCTAAGCTCTATGAACTTAAAGAAAGTGAGAGGAAAGAAGAGCTGAGTAAGATGACCGGCAACAAGCGTAAGATAGAGTGGGGGTCGCAAATACGTTCTTACGTTCTTTGTCCTTATCTTCTCGTAAAAGACCATAGGACTAATTTTGAGGACCATGATGCCTGGTCGGTTTTAGACGGCGACCTCGACGGCTTTATGATTACCTATCTTAAGAGCAATGTATAATTAAGGCGGTTGATTTAAAGACGGGCAAAGATTATGAGAAAATTTATTCTTAATCGCCATCAGAAAAAAATCAGCAAACTTGTCCCTAAAGTTGATATTATCCTTAATTGCGAGATGCCGATTTCGGCGATTAAAGATGTGTCTAGATTTTCCCCCTTGGTAAGTAAAGTTAACTCCTTTGAGCAAGAACTTATAAGTAAACCGGATGATTTTTTCCGGCAAAAGAGCGGCGAGTACAGGGAGTTAATTAAAGAAAAGACAAAGGATATGGGCGAGGATGAATTTTTTATTGTCCTTGAACAATTGTTTGATGATATATTGCCGTTTTATTTTGCCATGGTAAGGGAAGCTGCCCGGCGGACGATAAGGCTGCGCCATTTTGACGTTCAGATCCTCGGCGGCATTATTCTCCATAAAAATAAGATTGCCGAAATGACTACCGGTGAAGGGAAAACGTTGGTTGCTACCTTGGCGGCGAGCCTGAACGCTTTGGCCGGCCGCGGCGTGCATATAGTTACGGTTAATGATTATCTGGCAAATAGGGATTGGGAATGGATGTCTCCCATCTATTTTATGCTTGGTTTAACTTGCGGCGTTATTCAGCAGGATATGAATAAGGCCGATCGCGCCGCCGCCTACGCCTGTGATATTACCTATGGTACAAACAACGAATTTGGCTTTGATTATCTGCGTGATAATATGGCGACAAGCCTTGAAGAGATGGTTCAACCGGGCCATTTCTACGCTATCGTCGATGAGGTTGATTCAATCCTTGTCGATGAGGCAAGGACTCCTTTGATAATTTCCGGACCGGCGGAGGTATCGGTAGATAAATATTACCGGGCCGACCGGGCGGTTGATAACCTCAATGTCAAATCTGTCATTTCAAGCCACGATACCAAAGAGGGGCTGATGGTTATTAAAAATCTTGACGGCAGCGAAGTTAAGATGGAACGGGATGAATTTGAAGATAAATTCGACGCTATCGTGGAGGAGAAGACTCATAACGCTTATCTGACCCCTCGGGGGAGAAAAAGTGCGAGAATTTTTTGGGAGTGAACAGTTTATCTGAAGATACGCCGGATGAATTGTCCAACTACTGGGTTCATTATATTAACAACGCGCTGCGCGCCAAGAGCTCTCTCTTTAAGTGTGATAAAGATTATATCGTAAAAGACGGAAAAGTTATTATTGTTGATGAATTTACCGGCCGCCTCATGCCGGGAAGGCGCTGGTCAGAGGGTATCCATCAGGCAATCGAGGCAAAAGAGAAGCTGAATATCCAGCAGGAATCACAGACTCTGGCGACGGTTACATTGCAGAATTACTTTCGCATGTACAAAAAATTAGCCGGGATGACCGGTACGGCCTATACCGAGGCGAGTGAATTGCGTCACATATATAAATTAGACGTAACCTCTATTCCGACGAATAAACCCCTTATGCGGACAAGTTTTTCTGATCGTATATATAAGACGAAGAAAGGCAAGTTTAAAGCAATCATCGCTGAAATTGAAGAGTTTCATGGAAAGAAACAACCGGTTTTAGTCGGAACATCTTCTATCGACGATTCGGAAGAGGTATCTTTCTTGCTGCAAAAGAAAGGTATTAACCATAACGTTTTGAATGCCAAGTACCATGAGCGGGAAGCTTTTATCGTTGCCCAGGCGGGAAGATTATTTCAGGTGACTATTGCGACAAATATGGCCGGCCGAGGTACCGATATCGTTTTGGGAGGCAACATCGATTATTTTATAAAAGAGGTCCTTTCGCGGAACAAGATTTTACATGCGACTCCCGAATATGACCGGGAGTATAGGCGGATTTACGATCAATATCAGGATAAGTTCCTAAAAGAACATGAGCAGGTTGTGAAATTGGGAGGCTTGCATATCATCGGCGCGCAGAGGCATGAAGCGCGGCGTATTGACAATCAGTTAAAAGGGCGCTCCGGCCGCCAGGGAGATCCTGGTTCAGCCCGTTTCTATATCTCATTGGAAGATGACCTTATGCGTTTATTCGGTTCCGACAGGATTTATTTGCTTATGGACCGACTGGGATTTCCTGAAGACGACCCAATCGAACATCCCTTGGTTACGCATTCGATCGCCGTAGCCCAAAAAAGGGTAGAGGCCCACAATTTTGAAATACGTAAAAACCTTCTCAAATTCGATGACGTTATGAATCGCCAGAGGGAAACAATATACAATCAGCGCCGTGATGTTCTCAAGAAAGAGAGCGTAAAAGATGATATATCCGAAAGGATAGATGAAGTTATCGCAAAAAAGATAGATTCTTACTGCCTTGATGAAAACAACTTATCCTCTCTTGTCCATTCATTTAAGATGTCTTTTGATATTGATTTGAACGAGAGAGAGTTGGAAGGTATTGATCCCAAGGAAATGGCCGCTTTGTTGAAGATTAAAGCCGAAGAGTTTTATAACGAAAAAGAAAAGAGTGCCGGTGAATTTCCCATGCGCATGATGGAGAAAATGATCTTTCTTTCCTTAATCGATGCCCGCTGGAAAGAGCACCTTCTAGTCATGGACAGTTTAAAAGAGGGGATTTATTTGCGCGGTTACGCCCAGGTTGATCCTTTAGTTGAATATCAAAAAGAGGCCTACTTCGCTTTCTCGGAAATGATCGATTCAATCAGCGCCTCGGTTGTGGAGTTGGTTTTTAAGACTAAGATGCTGCCTTCAAAAGAGATAAAAACTGTTCTGTCACACACACCGAAGAATTTTGTCCACAGCCAATATTCATCGTTGAATCAGGAAAAAGAAGTTGTCGAAAAAAAAGAGCCGCTTGTTTTAGATGCGGCAGAGAAGGTGGGAAGAAACGCTCCCTGTCCCTGCGGCAGCGGCAGGAAATACAAGAAGTGCTGCGGCCGGTAGTGTTTAACCTATGAATCAAATGCGAAAAGACAAATATCCTAGATACTCGATGCTAGGTCCTCGTTACTAAATCATGGATTCTCGTCTTTAGATATTATTGCATAGAGCATAGGGCATAGAGCATAGTGTTAAAATCAATAAGAATGTAAAATGCAAAATAAGGAGATTTATATCTTTCATCTCCAATCTGCAATCTAATTTTAACTATACACTATGTACTATGTACCATGCGCTATGCTCTTTGCCTATTTTATCGAGCGTCTAGGATCGAGTATCAAGGTTTGTCTATTGTGTATTGTGATTTAGGGTGATTCTCATAGTTGAGTTATTTAACCGCGAGAATGTATTGGTTATTAGCGATTTTAAGCGGATTATTTACCGGCCTAAGTTTCAACCATCCGCATTTTTCTTTCCTTATATGGTTTTCTTTTTCGCCTCTCATTTATATCGTTTATAAGGCTAGGAAACCTCAAAAGTATTTTTTTATTGCCGGATTGGTCCACTATAGTATCGTCCTCTTTTGGTTAAGCCATGTTACCCGCCTGGGACTTGTCTTTTTAACTTTTTATTTACCATTGTACTGGTTTTTGTTCGGGTATATGGCGAAATTTCTCGCCGGCCGCAAAGCCGCCGTTTTAACTTTACCGGCTCTTTGGGTTCTTGGGGAGTTTTTACGCGAAAACGCTTTTATCTTTTCTTTTGGCTGGGCGGTTTTTGGTTATTCTCAGTATACCAATGCCGCTATTGTTCAGGTTGCCGATATCTTTGGGGTAAAATTCATCTCTTTTATAATTTTGACGGTTAATTGCCTTTGGGCCGGATGTTTAATTAAAGAAAAGAGGAGCAAAGATTTAATTTATACCGTTTTAATATTATTTCTTTCTTTTAGCTACTCGGTATATAAATTGCGCGGGCAAGAAAGCACCAGGATAATTTCGCTTGATGTGGTGCAGCCGAATATCCCTCAGGAAATTAAGTGGGATAGTTTTGCCGAAGAATTTATCGTAGAGAGTTTAAGCCGCCTTGGCGGCCAGGCAAGAGATAATGCCCTTGTTGTTTACCCCGAGGCGAGCTGGCCGCTTATCATAGATTTCAATCGTGAGAATAAACATAATAACCTCGCTATAGAGGCTTGGACAAAAAAGGTCAATCGCGATGTTTTGATCGGGGTAATAATTAGAGAAAAAGATAATTTCTACAATACGGCGATGCGGATAAACAAGAGTGGCGAAATAGAAGGGGTTTATCGAAAAATAAAACTGGTCCCTTTTGGCGAATATGTCCCTCTACGTAAGATATTCGGGTCGATAGAAGCTCTTTCCGTTTTAGGCGACATGTCAGCGGGGAAGAGTTTATATAGTTTTAACTGCGGGGGGAAAAAGTTCGGCGTTATTATATGTTTTGAGGATACTTTTGGCCGTTTTGTCTCCGATTTTGCCAGGGATAACGATTTTCTGATTAATATTACCAATGACGCATGGTTTGGCGGCCAACCCCAGGCCAGACAGCACTTAGCGGTAATGACCTTGCGGGCGGTGGAAAACCGGATATCGATTATCCGCAGCGCCAATACGGGAGTCAGCGGATACGTCGATTATTTGGGAAATATCGGTAAATTAACTTATAAAGGTAAAGATGTTTTTATTGAAGGCATATTCGCTTGTGATCTGCCGTTAAACTCGCGGCGCAGTTTTTATAATAGATGGGGAGAATTATTTCCTGTTTTATGTCTCTTTCTAGTTATCGGGGGATGTATAAACAATTCCAGATTGCAAATTCCAAATTGCAAATTATAGATATATTTAAGCCGGAGTTGGTTATCAGTTAACAACTTTCGGCTGTCAGGTTAAAGGGTAAAAAGAGACAAATCTTATAGTTGGAACTCGAAACCCCGAGAGCGATTAAAAGCTACGGGGAATTTTAGATGCTAAATGCCGAACACCGAAAACCGAATAAGAGGAGGTGGTTATTGTGGAAATTACTTTTGAGATGGTAAAGGTTGAGAAACCGGATGATTTGAATATTATCATCGGACAGGCCCATTTTATAAAAACAGTTGAGGATCTTTATGAGGTGATGATTTCCTCTGTGCCCAATATAAAGTTCGCGGTCGCTTTTTGTGAAGCTTCCGGCGATACCCTCGTGAGGGCTGAAGGTAACGACGATTATTTGAAAAAAATAGCCTGTGATAACGCTTTGCGCGTCGCTGCGGGGCACAGTTTTTTTATCGCCATTAAAAACGCTTATCCGATAAACATTCTGAATTCGATAAAGATGGTTCCCGAGGTATGCCGGATATTTTGCGCTACGGCAAACCGCTTGGAAGTAATTGTCGCCAAGACCGGGCAGGGCCGCGCTATCATCGGTGTTGTTGACGGCGCTTCGCCGCGGGGAGTTGAAAATGAACGGGAAGCGACTTGGCGCAAACAGTTTTTAAGAAAAATCGGCTATAAAATCGCTTCTTAAGCATAAAAAAATCCGGCAATGCGAAGCATCATATAACTGGTAAAACACCCTGTGATCCCGTCACCGCCTGCCTGCCGTGTAGTTCTTCATGGTTTAGGTAACAGGCATTGAGCAGAATAAGTCCAAAAATTACGAATCACAAATTCCACCTGTCTGCCGCAGGCAGGAATTACAAATAAATCACAATACCAAATAAGCAATGGCCAAAACATTGTTTGTGATTTGTTCATTGTGTTGTGATTTATTGTTTGTTTATCCCGGCGCGATACACCTGAGGTTTCTTGCCGCGGATGGAAGCGTGGTCGGGATAGCGGATGTAGGAAACCGTGGGCTTTCCCGCTTTCCTGTGTTTATTTATATAATAGTGTGCGGGATCCCGGTATTTCGGGATAGCCCGCGGAACTTCATCGGATATAGTAATTTAAAAATTTTGTAACCGAAATCTTAAAATTGTATGCTGTCGGTAGCCAGGGAATAGTCAGCTGTAAGGGGTTTTCTTTATTTAAAGGAGTTCGTTTGATAAACCAAAAATTCGCATTAGAAAGCAGAACTTTTTTACTACTTCATGAAAACTATATGGTTATGAGAGCAACTCGCGAAGTAAAAAAGCGCAAGCGAATTTTTTAGGTAACCCCGCCCCGAGGAATTTCACACTGTGAAATCCCCGGGAGTTAGTCCTTGGAATTTTCCTTGTGAGGAA
>JBDRDG010000275.1:0-3317 GCA_043821045.1 Candidatus Omnitrophota bacterium
TCTTCCTCCGGGAGTAGCAAAAGCAGTAAAATAATAAGGATCTTTCCCTCTCGATTTAAGGGCGAGATTGGTTACTTGCTGCGTTGCCACAACTTCAATTAAGAACTGCACCGGCGAGTATCTCGAAAGAGGCCGGTTTGAATAAATCGTCGGGTGCGAAAAAGTGTGGTTTCCCACGACACACCCGTTTTCAACTATTTTTACAAGTATCATAGAGGCCTTACGCCGCCCGAAGGCATCTAAATACTTATTCGCGGATAAATCGATGAACAATTCGCGCGCCGCGTTTTCCGTATTAGAATCAATGGCTTTCCTGACCTTATCAGCAACATAGGAAGGGACGATGTTTATGCCGAGAACGTTGACTTTTGCCTTAACACCGTAACGCTTAACAATATCTAAAAACTCTAATGTGTTTTTGGTAGGATCGTCATCGGAGCGCAAAACGATCTGTTTAAGGAGAGATTCCGGTCTAAAATCCCCTTCCTGTGAAAAAGCCTTGGCAAACGGCATGATAAGGACAAAAAACATATAGGCAATAAGTATAACCGCGGTTTTTCTGACGGGATTAACCGGGCTGCTTAATCCGCCCGGTTTCTTTTGTTTATCGGATTCTGAACCATCAAGGCCGTTTCTCTGTAATAACTCATCCCAATACTTTGCTTCGTTTTTACTGCTTCTATAGACAGCCAGAATAGCCAGAAGAACAACGCATACCAATATACCGATAATTTTACGGGAACGGGCGAAGGCTTCAGCTAACAACCCGACCTTAGGAAGAGCCGTAGTAAAGTAAGGGCTAAACAAAGCAGCCGCTCTCTCTAAATACTGGTTTAATGACGGAACGTAAATAAAAAGGGCTGTCAGCGAGGCGGCAAGAATAATCGCCAGTTTAACTTTTGTGTGCCTAAACAGCCAGCCGTTTTTGGCAATTTTAACTTCGCGTTCATAAAGAAAATCCGTCCTGCGCGGTCCGTGCCTATTAAGCCCAACATTCCTGAAACCAAGTTCCTTTTCAACAATCGTATCGAGATCATCGTTACGGTTACTAATCCTGAAAGTAACTAAAAGTTTCTTTGATCTCTTAAGGACCTCTAACGGCCGGTTATTGCCGTTATTCACAAATTGTCCGATAGTCTGTTCTATTAATCCCGCTGTTATACCTTGATAGCCGTCTTTGACATACGGCATAGATACATGGAGGCTGTCGCCGGAGAAACCGTTAAATTCCAAAGCCTCTTTCTTGCGCTCATAAGCGATTACCACTCCTATGAGTTCGCCTTCTCTATTAAAGGCAAGCAAGCCATGATTCCATTTACCATAGACTGTCCGCGGGGCACCCCCTTCTTTAACATGCCTATCGTCAAGTAACTCCTGGCGACTCATCTTATCTTCATCGTTTGTGTGATTCGCACTGTATATTTCAAGTATTTGACCGGCGTACTGCACAGCTAACTCTTTAGTTAACAGGCGTATCCTTATTACCTTCTCATCCTGCACCGCCTGCTTTGACACAGCACTGCCCGCGCCCCCAAAATAAACCCCCGGGGTTTGATTTGGGTTGAGTTTCGTTCTGAGCGGGCTGCTGCCGCGGACAACTGATATCTCCACAATCCCCGGCAGATAAGGATAGTATTCTTCCTTATGCCCGGTAAACGGACAACTCCATGTGTTATAGTGCTTTTTGTCTCCATGAAATTCTACCGTATTGCCGCAAATCACTAATTTCCCCTCTTCCATCGGCACATGATGAAAATCGATGTCTTTCTTTTTACGGCTGCGCAGGCTATCCTGCCAAACCGTAAGCAGCTCGCCGGCATCGGCCATGGAAAAAACTTCTATACAGTCTTTCTTATCACGCTTTTCATAGACAGCTATGGCTAACAACTGCGCCTCGCGAATCGTTTTAAGATTATCGGAAATAATAAAATATCCCAGGATAAACGGCACTTGCCCGTACCAATGATTAAACAAGACATTGTTTTTGCTAACCATCTCTGTAAACAATCTCCGCCACTTTGGGGAATTACTAATATACATATGATAGAACGTGCCGGTCGGCTGTGATACAAGTTTAATATCCCTGCCGTCAGAATCCCGTAAAGTCCCTAATTGATACCGGGCCGGAGCTAAATCAGTTATAGCGAAAAAGTCTAATTTTACTGTCTCAATCGCCGCGCTGCTCGCATGGGCGCCAAAACACCCCCCCGAGGTTTGATTTGGGTACCCACTTGTCCTACCGCTGACCACCCCCGGAGAAGATACGGCAATTATTTGACTCTGTTGGCGATTTAAACGCTCTTTCACCAAAACAGAACCACCGCGCTTACTTTCTTCAATAAAGCTCCTTACATCATGAGAATCAATATTTCCCAGTCTTACGGTTATCCGTTGAATCAGCGGTTCCGCCTTTTCTTTTTTTAAGGTCAACTCAACAATATTTCCCGCTAAAACAATACGCATTTTCTTTGTTCGACGGCTATGACTAATACTAATGATTTTGGACAGTTCGCTTGGAATTAAAGGATAAGGTATGAACATATTCAGAAATTCTCCGACCCAAAGGATAACAGGAAAACCCCTTTTCGGATTTTTATAACTAATCATTAATTTTTTAAAAGGCATATCTTTATATATTAACAAGATATTTCCTGATTGTTTCCCGTAACGCAGTTTACCTTCAAGGTATTTGGGTATAATCAGACAAAAACCATCCCGAGTAATTATTTTCTTTCCCTCAAGGCCAACACTATTTTGCAAGCACATTTTGTAAATAGAAGCCTGTTGTTTTTCAATATCAACTGATCGCGACGCGACACAACTCATTATATCCATAAGCTCAAGGAGCCTCTTAGAATCAGTGATTAAATAAGACTGTCTACAATCTGTTAAGCCCTTTTCCGGCAACTGTAACTCTCGCCATCTTTTTTCTGTCATGGAGATAATAAACTGGTTCCATAAAAACCACAATCTCCCCTGCAGGTTTAGAACAAATATATAGTCTAAAGGATCTTCCTTTTGTAATCTTGATAACTCACGCAATGTTTCGCCGGCCTCTTTTGTATCCTGTGATTGAAGAATCCCAAGCCAACGCAAAGCAGCAGGCATTACTGAAGCGATGACCTTAACTTTAAAAACATCGAAAAATATCGGGCTAGAAACACGAACACATAAATCATCCGAATACGACGGGTAACACATGTGATCGTAGATGTTTCTTAATCCTCTGAAAGGCGCGTCCACCGAACTTGCAGCCCCTTTATGCATCCCTTTCTCACCATTAATGACCCTAAACCTTTTTCTGTTATCTGGCGGGT